>DATMVH010000669.1:0-26588 GCA_035563395.1 Solirubrobacteraceae bacterium | reverse complement strand
GGGCGCTCGAGAGCACGTCGGCGAGCGTCCGTGCGACGGCGAGCAGGCGGTCCCACGCGTCGCCGGACACCGCGCCCCCCGGTGCCCGCCGCGCGAGCAGCGGTTGGCTCGTGGCCGTTCCCGTCGCCTCCGCGACGACGTCGAGCGCGCACAGGGCGCCGAAGTCCGCGAGCGTGCAGGGCTGCCCATGGCCGTCCACGAAGCTCCAGCTCGACGGCGACCCGAGGACCCGGGCGGCCCACGCCTCGGCGTGCGAGGACGCCTGCGCGCGCGGCCGAGCGGCGTCCCAGCCGGGCGGGACGTCGTCGCTGCCGTCGAACGCGAGCACGAGGCGATGGGTGATGGTCGTGCCCGTCCGCGGCGTCCGCAGCACTTCGAGGTCCGCGGGCGGCGGCGTGGCGGCGGCGACGGCGTCGAACGTCGCGCCCGCCTTCACCGGGTTCCCCGCGGCGAGCTGATGCACGCCCTCGGCCACCACCAGGTCCGCGACGGCCTCGACCGCGCCGTCGAGCTCGCGCATGACCTCGGCGAGCGCCGACGTGGTGGCGTGCGACGGTTGGGCGACGCCCGCGGGCAGGGACGCGCGGAGCAGGCGCTCGGCGACCCCGGGATCAGCCCGCCACGCCTCCCAGACCGCCAGGCCGTCGACGACCTCGGGGGGCACGTGCCGGTCGCGCGGCGGGGCGCCGTCGGGGGCGGGCGCGTCGCGCTGCGGGTACGCCCGCCGCAGTGGGTCGACCAGGCGGTGCAGGTTAACCCCGACCGCCGCGTCGGAGCGGTCGTGCAGCGCCCGCTCGAGGCGATAGCCGAGCACGGCGGGAAGCGGTTGCCCGTTGTGCACGGCGTCGAGGATCCAGGCGGCGGTGCGGACGCGCCGGGACGTGAGGTCCAGTCGGGCAAGGGACGATCCACCTTCGCCGTGGACGAGCTCCGCGGCGCGGAGCAGCGCCGCGGTGGTCGCCTGCGCCAGCGACGGCGCGTGCACGTAGCCGACCGGCTCGGCAGGCATGACCGTCTCGAACCGCTCGAGACCCTCCTCGGCCCAGCCGTCCGGCGGCTCGGGAACGGGGATCTCGTCCGGGGCCAGGTCGAGCAGCCAACCGTACGCGCCGACGTACACGCCCTCCGGTCGCGCGCGGCGCAGGAGCGCGAGCCGGCGCGTGGCGATCGAGGTGAGCCACGCGTCGAGGCGGGTGCCGCACGTCGCGAGGGTCTCACCAAGCAGTCGGGTGAGCTCGGCCGAGTCGAGGCCCGCGCCACCCGCCGCGCCGAGGGCGAGCACGGCAGCCTGGGTGCGAACGAACTGCTCTGCGAGCGGCCGCAGCCGCTCGCCGATGGTGTCCCGGGCCTCGCGGAGCAACTCCGACTTGGTCGCGACCTCGGCGGCCTTCAGCGTCCTGATGGCGGACGCCGGCGCGTCTGCCTGCGCCATCTCCGCGAGCTTCGCGAACGGCGTCGTCATCGCCAGCTCCGGCGTCGGGCCGTCGTCCAGGCCCAACGCCGCGACGTCGGGCGACGTCGCCAGGATCGTGGAGGCCCACGGGTGCTCGGGAGGCAGCCAGCCCCGGATGAGGGCGAGAGCCGACTGCTCGCTTGCGAGCACGAGGCTTCGATAGATCAGCTGGTAGAGCAGGTCGCGCGGCGGGTCGACCGTCGCCACGCGCAGGATGTCGGGCACCGAGTCCCGGGCGAGGCGCTGGAGGTACTCCGACGGCGACAGGACCTCGTCGCCCACCTTCGCGGGCTGGGCGACCGGGAAGCGCAGCGGCTCTGGCTTCCCGGGCTTCATGCGAAGCAGTCGCGACCGCTCCCCCCTCGGCCAGAGATACGAGAGCATGTGGCGATCGACGACGACCCGCGTGCCGAGCGCGATCTCCTTGAGGTCCTCGTCCGACAGGTCGCCGTCGGCCGCGAGCCCGGGGATCAGCGGACGCTGGGTGTTGTAGATCTTCGTCGTCAGCTCGCCGGTCGCCGGGGTGATCCAGTAGCCGGCGGGGTGCGGGACCGGCCCGAGCGCGAGTAGCCCGGCCAGCGTCCGGCCCGCTTCGTCGAGGCGGCCGCTCCGGTCCTTGGGGAACTGCGGGACGCGCGACGCCGCCTCGTCCCAGAACGGCCGCAGCCTGCCGAGCTGCGCCGCGAGACCCGCGAGCAGCGGCGGCTCGCCGTCCTGCCGCCGCCAGCGGGTGAAGTCGGTGACCGGGAGGATGCCGTACGGCTGGCGGCCGACGCGCAGCGTGGGCAGCGGGCCGCGTCCGCGGACGTAGTCGACGGCGTGCTCCTCCGCGAACGACAGCACGTCGGCCAGCGCGTCGAGCAGCGGGCGGTCGCGCTCGGCGTCCACGCGGGAGGGCACGAGCAGCGTGCCGATCAGCTCGCCCCACGTGACGGGGAAGAGCGCCTGGGCCATCGCCCGGGCATGGCGGGCCGAGGCATCGCCTTCTCGGGCGAACCCCTCGACCGCGGTCGACGGGACGCCGAGGGCGGCGACCGCGATCTCCCCGGCCGTGCCGTCCCCCTCGAGGGCACGGTCGCGCGGCGCCGGCGCCGGCGCCGGCGCCTGGAGGCGCCGGTAGAGCTCCTGCAGGTCGGGCACCGACGACCAGCCCGAGCGGCTGCCGTTCAGGTTGTTGGTCGGCGTGCCGGCGGGCAGGAACCCCGCGCCGACGCTCGCGCCCTGGCGCCGGAGCACATCGGCGAGCTCGGCCGCCTCCGTCGACGGGTCGCCGTCGGCCGAGGGCACCCGGACGCCGAACACGTAGAGCGCGTCGAGGCGTGCGACGCCGCCCGGCGCGGGGACGTTCACGATGAGCGCCATGCCCGCCGCCCGCGCCTCGTAGAAGTCGGCCAGCCAGCGGGAACCGGGGTCGAGCAGCAGCGGATCCTCGGGGTCGAGCACCGCGCCCCCGTCGTCGCGCTGGGCCGGTCCGACCGTCAGCGGCCGGCGCACCGGCTCGCTCTGCTCGACGACGTACCGGCCGCCCCCGGCGACCCAGCCCGTCACCACCCAGCGGTCGGGTAGCAGCCGGGCGATCGCCTCGGCCCGCGCGCCACTGCGGCGCGGCGGCTCCACCGTCCGATCGCGGGTGGCGCGGGCCACGTGCAGCGCCCGCTGGGCCTCGACGGCACGCGCAAGCGCCGACCACGCCTCGAGCCGCTCGGGCTCGCCGGCCGTCGGCTCGTCGTGCGCGTCCCAGAACGCACGGCCGGCGGCGATCTCGGCGTCGGTGAGCGTCGGGTCGTGCGTGTCGATCGCGATGTCGTCGGGATAGATGCGGATCCGCAGGGCCCGGAACTCCACGCCGTTCGAGTCCTCCTCGAGCGGCCCCCAGCGCGTCTCGAGGCGGACCGGCAGGAACACGATCGGCACGTCCTTGTCGAGCCCTGCGTAGAGCTGCGGATCGGGCGGAGTCATGAGCCCGTCGGCAGGTAGTCCGTGGCCTTGAGCAGCAACTGGAAGGGCAGCTGGAGGAGCGTCGCCGCGACCACGCCGCCGTGGGCGCCCCTCCCCCACTTCAGGCTCGACGACGGGAGGCTCGGCCACCCGGCAGGCGCTTCGTCGCCGTCGGCCTTCAGGTGGTCGCGGACGAGCAGTCCGGCCTCGGCGAAGCGCTGCCACGAGAGGTCGTTGATGTCGCCGGCGGACGCTTGGTCGCCGTCGGCCTCGTCGAGCCCGAACCGAGGTTCCTCGGTGGGCTGGGTGAAGGCGATGAACCAGCCCGTGCGATCGTCGAGCCCGGGCTCGCGCAGGTCGTCCGGGGCGATCTCGAGCGCCACGTACGTGACGTCCGGCGGAAGCGTGCCGCGGAACAGCTCGCGGGCGGGCGGCCTGCCCGCGTCCGGCTCGAACCACTCCTCCGGGTGCTCGGGGCCGGCGGGCGGTTTGATGGTCCCGTACACGGCGCTGACGATCGTCGTGGGGTACCGACGGAGCAGCTCGCCGCGGACGACCACGATCGTGCGGTCGCCCGTGGCGACGAGGGAGTGCCGGCCGAGGCCGCCGCTGCCCCAGCGGGCGAGCTCCTGGACGTCGTCGCCCGGCGCGGCGCCGGGGCCGGCGGCGACGGTGGGCCAGAAGCGCGCGAAGCAGGTCCCCATCTGGTCGGTCGGGTAGCCGCGCCACAGCAGCTCGCGTGCCATCTCGTGGTTGGCACCGGCCAGAGCGGCCTCCAGGAACGCACGATCCTCCTTCAACAGCGCGATCGAGTCGGGAGGCAGCCCGGAGATGCCGCCGAGGACCCATTCGCGGTCGAGGCGCGCGAGCCGATCCACGAACGGCTGCGGGAACCGGGGCGCCGCCATGATCGGATGGCTCGGAGTCCGCTGTCGAGTGAGCCGCCGGTCCGGCCGGATCAGCGTCTCGAGCATCCGGGTGTACTGCCGACGAGGCTCCAGCAACTCGAGCACGCGCGTCTTCAGCGCCTCCGGGTCGAGGGCGGTGACGGGCGGCGGCGCCAGTCGCTCCGCCGGCGGCGTGAGCTGCTCGTGCATGGCCGAGACGATCTCCACCGCCGCGCGAAGGCGAGCTTCGGGCACCTCGGCGAGCGCCTCGGGGACGATCGGCTCGTCGATGTGGAACTGGGCGAGCGCCGCGCTCTCGAGCTCGACGGCGCGGGTTGCGGCCGCCGCGACCGTCGTCTGGACGTCTCCGGCGACCCGCAGACGGTCGATGGCCGCCGAAGTGGCGTTGCTCAGCTCGAGCGCACCCGAGGACGCGTCGAACGGCCCCACGCCCACGACGTCGCCGCGGCTGATGCCCGCGTTGATCGCGCCGACCGCGGCCGGCGACAGCTTGACGGTGCCGTCCGCCTCGGCTGACTGCGCCTCCATCAGCGCGCTCACGATCTCGGGCGAGAGCTGCACCTGCCCGTCGTCGGCCAGCTGCAGGACCTGTTGCGCGGCTTGGCGGGCCTGCGAGGCCCGGTTCCCCCGGAGCGAGAGACGCGTCCCATGACCGCCAGGGAGCCCATGTGCGGCGTGGATTGCCGACCCGGTGTCCGGTGCGCCCTTCGGGATCCACGAGGGGTTGAACTCGATGCCGGTTGCCTCGTCGGGACTCCACGGCTTCGTGACCTTGACGACGGTCCCGTCCTTGCCGGGTTTCTTGCCGAGCCCGGTCGGCTCCTCGTCGGGGATCCACGTAGGGTTGACGATGACGACGGTCCCGTCCTTGCCGGGTTTCTTGCCGAGCCCGGTCGGCTCCTCTTGCGGCTCCGGGACCGGTGTGCGAAGCGCCGTGTCGACCTCGCGGACGAGCTCCGGAAGGCGCTCGACGAGCGCGACATGGTCGTCCAACGTCAGGCCGCTCGACTCGGCCACGCGATCGCCCACGCCCGCCCGCGCGAGGAGGGCGCCGAGCTCCTGCGACGAGATCCGATCGGCCGCTGCGCCGAAGCGGTCAGGCCCCACGTGCGCCCGTCCGGTGAGGAGGGGCGACGCGATCGACGCGGCGGCCGCGGCCGCGGCGCGCTGTCCCGCCGCGCGGGCGGCGATGCGCGCCGTTCGGACGAAGCCCGCGCCGAGCGTCGACGGCGGCATCGCGGTGCGGTCGATCTGCGCCGCGACCGTGGTGCCGGGCGCGGCGAGGACGCGCGACAGCGCGACGGAGGTCGTGCGCAGCAGCGTCGGAGCGGGCCGCGGCTGCAGCCGGCGCTCGTGGAGCTGCACGCTCGCCGTTTGGAAGAGCTGCCCCCAGCGGGCACGGCGGTTGGCGGCCACGACGGCCTCCAGCTGGTTCCAGGCGTCGGCCATCAACGGCTCCTGGTCCTGTTGGACGACGCGCGTCGCCACCCCGGCGACGGCGCGCGGCCCCGGCCTGGTGTTGAGCTCGGTCAGCCACGGCGCGTCGTCGCGGGCGCCGACGTCGGGCGACTCGGGCGTCGAGTCGACCGTGGGCGCCTCGGCGTGCCACTGGCCGTAGATGGGCGGCGCGACGGCGGCGCGCGCGCCCTGCTCCCGCAGACGCACAGGACGGTCGACGACCTGCTTGAGCCGCCGCGGCAGTTCGTCGGGCAGGGCGACGGGCGGGTCCGGGTCGATCGCCGCGATGGCGGTCGAAACGTTGACGGTGACCGGCGCGAAGGCCGGCGAAGCGGCGGCCGGCTGCACGCCTGAGGCGCGGGCGTCTAGAAGCACGCGCCGCCGGCCGAGCTTTCCCTGCAGCTCGCGCTCGACGGGTTTGAGCCGCCTGGCGAGTGACTCGAAGTCGCCCGTCCGTCCGGTCGCGAAGCGCCAATGGTGGAAGACGGGCAGCGTCACCTCGGCGTCCGCGGGGCTCCAAGCGAGGTCCTCGGGCCGCGGCGCGGTGCGCACCCCCTGCGGCTCCGCGTGCGCGGCCGAAGCGGAGCCTGCGGGCTGCGCCAGGCCGGCCACCCGCCCGTCCTCGTACGTCGGCACGACGCAGGCGACGTACCTCCGGCTCGGTTGCAGACGGCGCGGGGAGACCAGCCGCGCGCGGACCACGGTGTCATGCGCCGCGGGGCGCTCGAGCGCGTCGTCCACGGCGGCGCGGCCGTCGGCGACGACCTGGACGTGGGCCCACGCCCACGCCTCGGCCGGGTCGGGCAGCTCGGCGCCGCTCGCCACCAGCACGGCGTTCGGGTGTCCCGGAAGCGATTGCACGCGCGGCGAGCCGGACGGCTCCTCCACGACGACGAGCGCGATCCACGGCGGCAGACGGCGCGTGTCGTCAGGACCGTACGGACTGAAGAGCCACGGCAGGTCGGGATGGGCGAACTCGACCGCGGCGAGGTAGTTGGGCTCGGTGTTCTGGTCGCCCGCACGGGGCGACGTGCGGAGCACCTGGGTTGGGTCGATGCCGACGACGTCACCCGGGCCGAGGACCGTCAGGATCTGGGTGTGCGAGTCCGACCGCGAGTCACCCTCGCGTTCCTGCGCCGTCGCCGTGAGCTTCTGCTCGAGCGAAGCCCGTCCGTCGTCGCGGGCGCCGGTGATCGACGCGGCTGCGCCGCGACGCGCGTAGGGCACGAACCAGTAGCTCATCGCCGTCACGGCTGTGCCACCTCCCAGGCCGCCGCCAGCTGCACGCCCTCGGTCACGGAGGCGGCGCGGACGGCGTCGACGCTCGTCAGGCCGGCGAACCGCGCGTCGCGCTCCATTCCCGCGGTCGTCGCCACGACCGGGGGCTCGTCGACGAGCTTGACCAGCGCCGGTCGCGGGGGCTGCTCCTGCGCGAAGCGCAGCGTGGAAAGCCCGAGACCGGCCTCGACCGGTAGGCGCAGGAACCCCTTCACGCGTGGGCGCTGTTTCGCGAGGACCTTCTGCTCGTGCTCGAGCTTGCGCTCGACGGCGACTTCCGGCTCCGCCGCACGCGGGACGTGCGCGGCGGCCCCCAGCGCCAGGCCGGCGGGGAGGTCGCGGAACGTGCTCGCCGCGAGCTGCTCGTCCGCCTTGAGGGCGAAGAACTGCGACGGCACGAAGCCCTCGGACACCCGCGTGCCGTCGGAGCCCTCGAGGGAGATCGTCGTGGGCTTGGCGAGGGCGACGCCGTCCATGCGCTCGAGCTCCGTCCACAGCGGCACGGTGCGCTGCCGGAACTCGACCGCGCTGAGCGGATGCAGCGCCGTCGTCTTCTCCGTCACGCCGGGCCGCAGCATCGCCAGGTGCGGCACGCGGGCCGACGCCGCGTGCCAGTTGGCCGGATCCCTCATCGCGCCCATGAGCGCGACGAGCGGATCGCGCGCCGGCGGGAGGGACTCCGGGTCGCCGCCCCACGTGATCTCGGGGATGTCGATCGGGACGTCCCAGAAGAGGATCGAGATGTGGGCATGCCCCTTCACGCGCCAAGGCGACGGCCCGGCGAGCTCGGCGAAGAGGTCGATGCTGCACACGTTGAAGTCGGCGCACTCCACGCTGACCGAGGCGGTGAGGCTCGCCACGAACCCGAACGACGGCTCCGTCACGAACAGCGCGTCGAACCCCGCGTGGCCGTGAATGCCGAAGCCGTCGATGCCGACGCTGACCTCGACGCGCGCGCCGAACTGCAGGGAGGAGGTCGTGATGGCGGCATACGCTTCGAGCCGCAGGCGGATCAGCGCGCCCGGCGACACCTCGGCGGCGAGCCTGCGCATCCCGCTCATCCCGTCCGGCGGGTGGAAGGCCGGATGGAACCCGCCGGCCGAGAGCGCGAACAACCCCTTGCCGCCGGTGAGCATGCGCAGCCGGAGGTCGCCCTCGACCGCGATGCCGACGACGTGCGAGTCGACGAGCGACCCGTCGATGGCCACGCCGTTGGCGTCGATCGTCCCGAGCACGATCATCTGCAGGCGGATCAGCGGGACGTCCTCGAACGGGAGCGTCAGCGCCATCCGGCCGACGATGATCACGCCGCCGTCCGCGGTCGAAACGATCACCCCGAGCGTGGCGGCGAGCATCGTCGGGGTGCCCCAGCCGATCTTCACGAACGGGCCTGCGACCAGGCCGCCGCGCTGCTTCGGGAAGCAGCGGTCGAGCGTCGACAGCAGTCGGGGCGCCTCGGCGACGGGATCGCGCGGGAACAGCAGCTTGCCGAGGTCGCCGGACGACACGGCCGCGGCCAGCTCGTTCCTGTCCGCGCGGCGGTTGATGCCGAGGATGCCGCCGATGCCGACGAGCGTGAAGCCGAACGACAGCTGGATCCCCGGCCGGAACTCGCCGGCCAGGAGCACGAGCAGCGAGGGCGGATCCTCGAGGCCCAGGAGCCCAAAGCCGGTGATGCGGACGACGTGGAGATCGGCCGCGAGGACGCCGCGGAGGTCGTGCTTCTCCCTGGCGAGGTAGCCGCCGCCCGAGATGGCCGGGAGCGTGACCTCTGCGCCGGCGCCGGTCGGCGGCTTGAACGTTTCGACGACCTCGATCGCCTTGTGGTTGCCCTGACGGCCCTTGTCGAGCCGCAGGCCGACGCCGACGGCGATGCCGTCGACGGTCAGCTTGAGGCCGGGGATGTCGAGGCCCGCCGCGGCGAGGACGTCGACGCGGACGAGTGGGTCGAGCCCGGGGCCGGGCGCGACCGCGAGGTCGGTCGACAGTCGGAACGCGTCGCTCATGTCCGCTCCCCGTGGCGGAGGTCGAACGTCGGGGCGACGCCCGGCCGCAGCCGCAGGATCGGGCTGTAGGCGATGGGCTCGATCTGCACCATCTGCGCGAGGGCGTCGCCCAGGAACGCGCGGAAGTCGATCGAGGCGTGGGCGCCGGCGGGAGCGGCCGTGCCGCCGCCTTCGAGCGCGACGTCGAGAGACCACGTGAACGCCGCTCCCTGCGTCCCGACCCGAACGCTCGCCGTCACCCGTGGGACGCCGAGCCCCATCCGCAGGCCGCCGTCCTCGATCCTGACGAAGGGGTCGAGCAAGCGCACGTCGACGTCCAGCGCCGTGAGGCCCGTCGGCGCCGGCACCCCCGCGCCGAACGCGATCAGCCACTCGCCGTCGGCGCCGTCGCCGCTGACGCGGATGCGGGCAGGGCCGGCCGCGAAGTCGACGGTCGGCTTGTGCTTGACCCGCAGCGCGACGCCATGCTTCTTGTCCGGATCGCCGATCAGGAGGGCGAGCGTGACGACGGCCTCGTCCCCGTCCGGCAGGGGCTGCGCGTAGCGGAGCGCCACGCCGCGGCTCCATGCCGTGTCCCTCGGCGGGTAGGCGACCACGGTCAGGTGCGGGTCGTTTGCGAGCTCGACCGCGCGGACGAGCGCGAAGGTCAGCAGGCTGAGCCAGTCGGGGTGGACCGCCTGGTCCTTGAGCCGCTCGAGCTGCTCGCCTGCGAGCTGGACGGCCTCTTGGCCCTCCTGCAGGGCGTCGTCCACGATCTCGGTCAGGCGGCCGGGGGCTGGGGCCTGCTCCGCGGCTTCGTCGACTGCCTGCCTGACGAGCTGCTGCAGGGCGTCGGCGAGCTGGTCGGGCGCGGCGACGGGTGGCATCGCCGCCCCTACCCCCGCCTCGTCACGCGATGTTCTTCCCGCACCGACCCGCTCACGGCGCCGCCTCCTGTCGTCGTGGGTGCGGCGCGATGTTCTTGTCGCCGCGCCGGGGTTGTCAACCACGCCGGAACGGCGGAGCCGCGGAGCGCGACGGCGACGGATGGCGGTCGTCCGCGGCAAAGTCCCCGCACACGGCACATCTCGGCACCGTTGCAAGCTACGCCGGGTCGGGCTGCGCAGTTGCGCGTCGGCTCGCAGTCCGATGATTCGGTCCGGGGTCGCGGTGTTCGCATGCGGACACATTGCCCGCCACGGACGCGAACAGCCGAGCACCGTGTGGTTCCGACACGCCGAGCATCATTCCGGTATGTCAGCGCAGCGACATGCAGGCGGCGCGATGTCGCGCGCGGATAGGGTCGCCACTCCACTTGGACCGAGGAACGCGATGGCGCTCGACTTCCACTCACCCAGATTCGCCGGCGACCCGGTGCTCGAAGCGATCCTCAACGACCCGGACACCGGGACGCAGAGGCTTCAGCCGGGAAGTCCGCCCGACAGCGTCATGCGCGTCCAGAAGGCCCTCTTTGACCTCGGCTGGACGTATCGGATCACGCCGCCGGTCGAGCAGGAGGGGGCGTTCGTCGACGGCGTCTACGGCTCGCGGACCGATGAGACGGTGCTCGCCTACAAGCGGCACTACGACATCCGCTTCCCCCCGGGAGCGCCCACCGGCTTCTTCGACGGGTTCGCGGGCCCGCGGACGCTGCGCAGGCTGGACCGCCACTGCGTGCTCCTCGACGAGGCCGTCGCCGCCATCGACGCCAAGGTGGCGGAGCTGCAGGCGACCGGTCTGTCCGTCGTGCCCGACCCGACCGTGGGCGCCGTGCCGTTGGACCGCACACCCGGCGTCGCGCGCATCGCCGACATCGACGGCACGCTCGGGGCGATCTTCTACAAGCGCGGCTTCGGCGCCTCCGAGGTCCACGGCAACATCCACAGCGAGTACCTCGAGCGCGGATGGCCGCAGGGCGCGCTGGGCTTCCCGGTCACCGACGAGCACGACGACGAGCCCGGGTTCCGCCGTTCGGATTTCGAGTACGGGACGCTGCGCTGCGACCTGTCGACCGGCGCGGTGACGGTTTCCGGGTCGGCGGCCACGGAGGAGGAGCAGGTCCTCTTCTGACATGACCGTCATCGAGGAGCGCTACGCCGAGCTCGTCGCCGAAGGCCTGAGCCTGGGGGAGCCGCTGGGCCCGGAGGCCGACCTCTACGACGGCGGCCGGATGCAGCAGTACGAGTACGGGCGGATCTACTGGCACCCGCGCGTCGGGACGCCGTTCGCGTGCTACGGCGCCATCCTCGACACGTACCTCGAGATCGGCGCCGAGCAGAGTGAGGTGGGGTATCCGACCTCCGACGAGACCGACGACCCCGACGTCGTCGGCGGCCGGATGAACACGTTCGAGTTCGGGGTCATCCGCTGGGATCCGGTCGAGTGGGTGCGCGTCGAGGGCGAGGAGGTGCCGCCGGAGTGGCTCCGCAGCGTGGTCGTGAAGCTCGTCGACGAGATCGGCGCGCCGCTCCCGGTCGGCGTCGACCTCGACTTCGGTCAGCTTGCGTCGGTGCTCGATCCGTTCGGGGCGGTCCCCGGCGTGGCCGCTGCCGTCGAGGCCCTGGGCGGCGCCGCGGTGCGGCGGTCGTTCGGGGCGATCCCGGCCGAGGACCTCGCACAGCTCGTGGCGCGGGCGCAGGAGCGCGATCCGGAGTACCGGCCGCCGAACCTGGAAGCGTTCGTCGAGGTGGACTGCCCCGACGGCGTCGATCCGCAGGCCGTCGCGGAGGTGCTCGCCCAGATCCCCGGGCTGGTGGAGTACGCCTACGTCGCCGACATCCCCTCCGACCCGCTGGTCGTCGGGACGACCAATCCCCGGTTCGCCGAGCAGCGCTACCTCGAGGCGGCGCCCACCGGCATCGGCGTCGCCGCGGCGTGGGCGCGCGGCGCCGACGGCAGCGGCGTCTCGCTGATCGACATCGAGCTCGGGTGGTTCCTCGCGCACGAGGACCTGCCGCGCGGCATCGCCTTGCTCGCCGGCGTCAACGAGCCCAGCAGCCACTTCCACGGCACGGCGGTGCTCGGCGAGATCGTCGGCGTCGACAACGGCGTCGGCGTCGTCGGCATCGCCCCCGGCTGCACCGCCAACGTGATCTCCTGGGCGGAGCGCGCGGGCGTGCGGCGGCGCTGCCGGATCGCCGAGGCGATCGGGTCGGCGGCGCTGCGGCTCGGCGACGGCGACGTTCTCCTGCTCGAGGTGCAGAAGCCGTCCGTGAACGGCGGCGTGGAGCGCGTGCTGCCGATCGAGGTCGAGCGGTGCGTGTTCGAGGCGATCCGCCTGGCGACGAAGCTCGGGATCGTCGTCGTGGAAGCCGCCGGCAACGGCGGCCTGGATCTCGACCAGTACCGGGACGCGCGCGGCGTCGCGACCCTCAACCGGGACCTGCCGCTCGAGTTCGAGGACTCCGGGGCGATCATGGTCGGGGCCTGCACACCCGCGGTCCCGCACGGCCGCCTTCCCCGCTCCAACTACGGGTCGCGCGTCGACTGCCACGCCTGGGGCGACCGGATCGCGACCACCGGCTCGTACGACACGCCGCACGCCGGCGACGCCTACTGGGATCCGGACAAGGAGTACCTGCCGGGCCGCCACGGTTTCGGCGGCACGTCGGGCGCGGCGGCGATCGTCGCGGGGGTGTGCGTCCTCATCCAGCACCTGCGGACGCTGTTGACGCCGCTGGGCGCGCCGGGTCGCCTCGACGCGGCGCGAATGCGGTTCCTGCTTCAGGACGTTGAGAACGGCACGGACACGTTCCTCGTCTCGGACAAGATCGGCCCGATGCCCGACCTCGAGCGGATCATCGCGCGGGAGTTCGCGGCGTGAACGCGAACGAGCGGGCGTGGCGATGGCGTTGAAGAGCTCGCACGAGCCACGGCACCAGCCTTCGAGGTCAACCCCGCCGGCCCTGCCCCGGAGGCGCAGCGCGTCGTCTTGCCGAACGCCTCTCCCGAGCCGGTCGACCTCAGCGGTCGGCGGCTCGCCGACCGGCTCGAGCAGAGCGCTCCCGTCCCGGCCGGCACGCTGCCCCGGGCCAGACGCTCCCGGTGGCCGCTCCCGCCCGACGTGCAGCTCGGGAACGGAGGCGGCGCCATCACGGTGCTGGACGCCGACGCGCTCAAGGTCGACGGCGTCTCGTACACGGGCGAGCAGGCCCACCGGGAGGGATGGACGATCGTGTTCTGACGCGACGCCCCCCGGGGCGCGAGCTCGTCCACGACGAGCCCGGCCGACTCGGCTCAACCAACCGCCGTCGGCTGAGGAGGCGGAGTGCACGCCGACAGGGAGGGGATGCGGCCGCGCGGCAGGCCCAGCAGCCCACGCGCCTGCCCGAGCTGCCGCTGGAAGCGAGCGCGGAACCGCTCAGCCGGGATGATGACGTCGGCCGCCCAGGAGCCGTAGCACTCCGGTCGTTGCAACGGGTCCCGACCGAGGGCCACATCGCGCTCACGGACGCGCTTGGCCTGGTCCGTGAACCATCGCAGCTGGAGATCGGGGCGCTTCGCGAAGCCGGCGTAGGCCCCGAAGTTCCAGATGCTCAGCCGCATCTGGAAGTAGCCCACGCTGTCGCGGTCGCCGCCGGACAGGTTGCGCAGGCCGCTCGAGACCAAGGCCGCCACCACCGGCAGCTCCGGCGGCAGCCCGACGGCTTGCGCTTTCCTGCCCATCCAGCGCGCGATCCGCGCCCTCGGTGCGGCGTCGCCCGGGTATGCGGGCGACGCGGCCGGACGGACGTCGAGGAAGAGCATCGGGTTCCACGCGTTGCCCACCCGGCGGCGGCTGCGGGCATGCTCCCAGAGCTCGATCCGAACGCCCTCGGGATCCGCCCGCTCGACCCGGCCGATCTCCGCGCCCGCCTCGACGTGGCGGCGTCGTCCGACGGGGCGCCCGCCGCGGAACACCCAGCAGCGGCCGCCGGTCGCGAGCAGCGCGACGCGCGGCTGCGAACGCGGGCCGCACGCAGTCGTGAGCGTCCCGGCCTCCGGTGCATGGATGACCTCGCCGGGACCGGCCGGGCAGGAGACGGACGTGATGTAGGCCTTGCCGTCGGTCGCGCGCGCGCCGACGTCGCGAGGCGACGCGGGCAGGAGGAACTGCGCCGCCGAGCATGTTCGTGCGGCGAGCGGCCGATCGACCGCCGGGTTCGCCCACACCCTCACGACGGCGTCCGATGCTGCCGTCACCAAGACCTGCCCCGCGGCGCCCCAGCTCACGGCCGACAGCGGCCGGCGGGAGGCCCGGATCACGGCTACCGACCGGCCTTCGGTCGACCAGACGCGGAGCATGCCGTCGGCGCCCGCCGTCGCGACGAGCGCCCCGTCGGGACTCACGGCCGCATCGCGGAGCGGAGCCGGAGCGCGCGGCAGCGCCTTCAGGAGGCGGGCTCCGCGGGTGCGCCAGAGGCGCGCGACGCCGTCGGCGGATGCGGTCACGATCAGCCTCCCCTTCCGCCCGAACGCGACGGCGGACACGACGGACGCGCGGGGACCGGGTGGGCTCAGGATGCGCTCCCTCCCGATCGGCGCTCGCACGCCGTTCCGGTCGGGGCGGACCTCGCGGAGCCGCGCGACCCCGTCCACGTCCACCGCCACGACGGCGGTTCGGGCCGGGCTGTAGGCGATGCGCACGACCTTGCCCGAGAAGAGCCGCTGCGAGCGACCCGCGAAGGGCAACACGTCGGGATAGCTCTCGAGCTCTCCGACGCCGTTGCGGATGACCGCGACCTCGGAGAGGGTCAGGAAGGCCGGGAGTCCGAGGGACCGCGGCGCATCGGCGGGCAACGCGGCGGCCGTGACCGCGCGCAGGTCGTCGTTGGTGGGCAGCCGCCGCCGGCGAATCTCGACGGCCCCGGGCGGTCGCGTGCCGAGCCCCTGCGTCCTCCACCTTCGGAGCCCAAGCCGACCGGCGGCGACGATCTGCGTGCCTCTCTCGTCGACGTCGACGGACGAGAGCCCCGTGTCGCCGTAGTCCAGCGTCGCGACCTCTCGGCCCGCGTTGATGTCCCAGACCCTGATTCGACCGTCGCCCGCGCCGACGACGAGCACACGGCCGCCCACCGCCGACCGCATCGCCACGGGCTCGCCGGAGGCGGTGAGGGTCCGCGCGAGCCTGAGACCGGCGAGCGGCGCGCGGGCCTCGACCACGCTGATCAGGGGAGGCCGCGCGTTGGTCGGCTCGTCTCCGGGAAGCAGGAGGAGCGCGAGAAGCACGCCGGCGAGGGCGACGAGGCCCGCGACGGCCCGCTTGAGTCGGCGCTCGCGCCGACGCTCGCGGCGACGACGCAGCTCCGCGTTCGACGTCACGATCGGGCGGATCAAGCTGTCGTGCGCCAGCTCGAGCCAGCGCGCCCCTGCCCGCCACTCCGCGCGCAGGAGATGCCGCGCCTCGAACTCGGCGATCGCCGCCGCCGGAATCCCCGCGATGCGCTCGCCGGCGCCCACCACCGTGCCCCGCGTGCCCACCGGCGTGACGAACGCAGCCTCGAGTCGTTCGCGCAGATCCGGCTCCGGCAGCTTGCCCGCGGCCGCCGCCGCCCGGACGGCCTCCCCGTAGTAGCGCGACAGCACGTCGGAGACTCCGCCCATGCGGGCGAGCTCGGCCTCGCCGATCTCGGCGGCCTCGGCCGGCAGCGTCGACCAGAGGCTGCGGCACACGACCTGCAGCTGGACGGGTTCCACGAACTCGCCGATCACCTCGACGTTGTCGTCGCCGCTCGTATGGATGCGAATCCTCAGCAGGTCGTCGACCAGGCGCTCCGGCACGCCGGGCGCGAACCAGCGCGACCGGCCGTCCACCGGCCGCGCGACCGCGGCGAGGGCTGCCGGGCGTCGCAGCGGCTCGAGTCGCATGCGCGTGCGCAGACGGGTCGGCAGGAGATCGGCATACGGATCGAGCTGCGCGACGTAGTCCTCCCGGATTGCGAGCACCAGGCGCAGCAGCGGGTCTCGGTCGAGCGCCTCGCGCAGCGCGCCGAAGACCTCCGACCGACACGGCCAGCGCTCCGGATAGAGCGCGAACAGCTCCTCCATCTGGTCGATGACGATGGCGCGGGGGGCCGGCAGGCCGTCGTCGCCCTCGGCGTGCGGGCGGTCGGCGAGCAGGTCGGCGAGCGTGGACGCGCTCGGCCGCTCCTCACCCATCTCGCGCGCCAGGTTGTGGAGCAGGTTCGCCAAGAAGGGGTTGCCGGGAGCGCCGCCGTCGGCCAGCCCGCGCAGACGGACCGGCGGCAGCACCTCGAAGCCGTCCTCATCCTCGAGCACGGGAATCGCCCCGGCGTTGAGCAGCGACGTCTTGCCCGCCCCGGACGCGGCGTAGAGCAGGACGACGCGGTGGGCGACGACGAGCGAGGCCAGCGCGCGGGCCTCGTGGTCGCGACCGTAGAAGACGTCGCGCTCGGTGCGATAGAACGGACGCGGGCCGACGTACGGCCCCTCGTCGTTCGGCCGCTCAGTCATCGGCGAACGCCTGCCAGCGGGCCTGCAACTCCCTCATGAAGTCGGTGGCGCTCCCCCAGTAGACGCGGACCTTCATCGCGCCGAAGTACTTGTCGAGGTACGCGCGCGCGGGGTCGGCGCGCGGCAGTTGCACGGTCACGCTCAGGCGCCGCAGGCTCTGCTCGCCGGCCATCACGAGACCGCGATGGATGACCCGGAAGTCCCAGTCGCTGAGCCGGTAGCCGACGAAGAGCAGCGACGTCCCGGCCAACGCGCGCTGGATCTGGTGCGGTAGCAGGCCGTCGTCGCGCGACACGGCCACGAGGAAGTCGAGGTAGTCGTCCTCGGTCAGCACGAGCGACTCCGGGACGTCGAGGTGGCCGTGCAGGTGGTAGACGACCGGGTTCGCGGCGCTCGGCGGCAGCGCGCCGTCGTCGAGATGCGTCGGCTGCTCCCGAACGGCCGGGCTCGCGTTCCAGCGACAGATCTCCCGTCGCGGCTGCTTTCCGGCGTGGCGAAGCGCGGCCGCCATGAAGTCGTCGTAGTTCGTCGTCATGTAGATGGACAACGGCAGGCGGGCGAGCACCGCGTGTGGCTCGTGCTCATCGTCGAAGTCCGGGGGCCCGACGCCCGCGAGCTCCGCGCTGATGAGCTCCTTGGGGTACATCGCGTCGTCCTGACGGACGCCGATGTACTGGGCGACGCGGGCGAGGTCGTGACCGTCATCCAGCGGGTACGCGTGCTCGTCGGCCCAGCGCGCCGCGACCTCGGAGCCGCCCGGCAGCGTTCCGTGGCAGGCGCCGGCTCCAAGGAACGGCGTGCAGGCGCCGCCCGCGATCCGCCGCATCAGCAGAAGCCAATCCGAGTCGACCACGTGTTCCCGCCGTCAGGCTACTCGCTGGGCCGTCCGGCGCCGTAGCGCTCGTCCGCGCCGTAGAAGAGATGCTGTGCGAAGCACGTGTAGCTGGAGGGGTTGTGCACCGCCTTGTCGGGCGGGAGCGCCGAGTACGCGGGCTGGTGCTCGTACGCATGGTCCGGGTTGCTGCCGACGTAGTGAACGCATTCGTGCAGCACCATGGCCGCCTGACACTTCGGACCGAACCCCGCGAACGTCCTCGTCGCGTTGATGCTGCTCCCGGCGAAGGTGTACATCGGGTACGGCACGCCGGTGGGATCCATGGCGCCTCGGTCGTTTCGCGCGTCGGTCGCCGTGCGGAACCGCATCGCGCGGCCGATGTCAGTCAACGTGGACGACACGTTCCCGAACGTGTCGACGATGGTCGCGACGTACGGCGCGAGCGTCGTCGCGTCGACGTGGAAGTGCGTCGTGAGGGCGTCGTCGACAAGCGCCAGGTCCTCGGGGGACAGGCTCGCAATGCTCGTCAGGCGCGAGCCGATCGCACCGATCCACCGCAGTGCCAGTGCCGCGGCGTCACCGACGTCGAGGAGCTCCTCCAGGCCTGTCCACTGGCTGATCGGCTGTGGGTAGCCGGGGTCGGGCGAGTCGGCGTTCCAGTCGTAGCGGACGTACTGGTCGCCCTTGAAGAGATAGAGCTTGTCGGCGTAGGCGGCCTCGCCGTTGATCGCTCCGTCGATGCCGAGGTGGAAGGGCGCCGGCAGCTTCCAGAGCGAAAGCTGCGCGGGGTATCCGGGGTCGACTCCGTCGCGGCTCCAGTCGTAGCGGACGTACTGGTCGCCGCGGAAGAAGTACGCCTTGCCCTCGTACGCGCCGCGCCCGTTGACCGCCGTCCCGATCCCCAGGTCGAACGGGTGGGGCAGCTTCCACGCCGCAAGCGGCTGCGGATAGCCGGGGTCCATCCGGTCCGCCGTCCAGTCGTATCGCGCGTACTCGGAGCCCGCGAAGAAGTAGGCCTTTCCCTCGTACGCCGCGCGTCCCGACACGGCGTCGTCGATGCGGCTCACCATCCCGCCGGGCAGCTGCCATGCGGCGACGGCGGCCGGATACGCGTCGTCGCATCGGTCCTTCGCCCAGTCGAAGCGCGCGTAGGAGCCGTTTCGGAACGCGTAGGCCTTCCCCTTGTACCTGCCCTCTCCCGCGAGCATCGCGTCGAGCATGGTGGACCTCCGGTTTGAATCAGGTACCGACGCCCGCTCGCGGCGTCGCCGCGACGAACGTTATTCGGGGACGGCGTCCTCAGCTCGGGATAGGGTCGGCCGGCCGGCCTCGCCGCTGAACCCGATCGAGAAAAGGCGCTCGAATGCAGGAACCGATGAAGGGCTCGTCCACGCGGTGCTCGCGACGAACAGCGCGACGTACCGCGACAAGGCGTGGTTCTTCAAGGACGACAAGTACGTCAGGTCGACTTCAAGGCCGACCGGGCCGATCTCGGGTGCTGGAGCGGCTTTTCGGCCTGAGAACGGATGCCGGAGGAGGGACTCGAACCCCCGACACGCGGATTATGATTCCGCTGCTCTAACCGACTGAGCTACTCCGGCGAGGGCGCCGCGGAGTCTAGCGGTGTCGCGGCGCCAGATCTCGCCGTCGAGCGCACCGGCGGAGCACCCGCCGGCGCCCGGCACCCCGGCCGGCGGCGCCGGGGTGCCGGTGAAGTCTCGAAGGCCCGTGACCGGGTCCGCGGGCGACGAGGTGGGCGACGACCGTCACCTCGTCCTACAAGCCACCGCCGGGCGGTGGGTGTCGGCATTGCGCCGACCGGCAGCCATGCCGCCGTGCACGCTGACACAAGCAGCGTCTCCCGCGACGAGCCGATCCGGAGCCTCGCTGCGGCCGCGCCGGCTATGCGACGGGCTCCGGGTGAAGCAGCCGAACGTCGTGCACACCGAGCCTCCTTTCGTGACCGTGGTCGGTGGGCGATTCCTGCTACTGCCCCGGATGTCGGACGCCGCCCGGTATTCCCGGCGCGCCGGACGGCGTCCGCATGCGAACACGCCATGCCGCCGTAGACTCGGGCGGTGACGGCGCCGCGCTTCACCGACATCGAGTTCGGGTTCGCGTCGGCGGAGAAGGAGTGCGCGGAGGCGCCGGACCTGCTTCTCAGCGGCTTCTTCGACGACGCCAACCTGAGCGACACCGCGCTCCGGGGGTCGCCGTTCCTCTTCCTCGGCTACAAGGGCTCGGGGAAGACGGCGCTCGCGGAGCACGCCCGGCTCCTGGCCGAGCGCACGCCCGACCTCTTCGTCACGAGCACGACGCTCGACCGGTTCTCCTACGGCGATTTCCGCTCCGTGGCAGGGGGCGACGCGGAGCACGAGGTCCGCTATCCCATCGCCTGGGCGTGGCTGCTGCTCGTCGCGCTCGTCCTGTCGCTCGAGCGGGACATGGCCGGCGTGGCCGACGCTCCTCCGGCCTACCGGAAGGTCGTGCGCGCGCTCGAGCAACTCGGGCTCATGCCGGGAGCCGACCTCGCGACCCTCGTCACGACGTCGTCCAAGCAGTCGTTCAAGGCGTCCGTGCCGCACGTCTTCGAGTACGCGGCCGAGCGGACGGCCTCCCCACCCCACCTCCAGATGCAGCAGATCGTCGCCGCCCTCAGGAGCGCCGTCGCGGCGTTCCCGACGCGAAGCCGGCACGTCGTCTTCATCGACGGACTCGACGCGATCGTCAGCCAGAAGGAGCTGCAGTTCGCCTCGCTCGCCGCGCTCATGCACGAGTGCTCGCACCTCAACCAGTTCTTCCGGCGAGAAGGCTGCCCGTTCAAGTTCGTCGTCCTGTGCCGGACGGACATCTTCGACCGGCTCCCCGGCGCGAACATCAACAAGATCCGCCAGGACGACTCCGTGAGCCTCACGTGGTACGACGCCCCGCAGGATCCGGAGCGCACGCGGCTGCTGCGACTGGTGCGGCTGCGCGCGCAGCGGTCGCTGGGCCGCCCGGCGGACGTGTTCGCGGAGTTCTTCCCGCGGCGGATCGACGACCGGGACACGCGCACGCTCATCCTCGACCACACGCGCCACATCCCGCGCGACCTCGTCCAGGTCCTGCGCAAGATCCAGCAGTACGCCGGCGCGGACGCGACGCTGAGGCCTGAGCAGGTGAAGATGGGCCTGCGGCTGTACTCGACGGACTACTTCGTCCCCGAGTTGCGCAACGAGCTCGCGGGCTACCTGGAACCCGACGACATCGACCGGTCGCTGATGCTGCTGACGAGCATGCAGCGCCCGCGCATCAGCTATGCGGAGCTGGAGGCCGCGGGCCGGGACCTGGAGCTCGCGAGCGCGCAGCTGCGCACGCTGGTGCGCGCGCTGTTCGACTGCAGCTGCATCGGCACGGTGACGGACGCCCCGGGCCGCCGCCCGCTCCACACCTTCAAGTACCGCAATCCGACCGCCACGGTGATCCCGGGCCAGTCGCTCCGCATCCATCCGGGGGCGCTCAAGGGCTTGAACATCGAGCCGCGCTCGCGCCGGCACGGCCGCGGGCGCCGGGTCGGCGGCGCCGCTCGCGAGTCCTGAAGACGCCTACGGGACGCGCCCGCTGACCGTGAAGCCCGTCATGGACGCGAAGAACGTCCCTTGCCCGTGACTGTCCTCCAGTTCTGCGAGCCACGCGTCATCGCCCGCCTGGCGCAGTCCCAGCACGTCGGCGGCGACGGGCCACGACGTGACCGCGAACGTCACCGGATGGACGGCGACGGCCACGAGGCCGAGGCGCGCGAAGTGCGCGAAGAGCCGGCGGCCGATCCAGCCGTTGCGGATGTGCTCGCGACACAGCGCCCGGCACGCCGCATCCGTCCTCGCGGCGTCGGCGCCGTCGATCGCGAGCGTGCCCCAATCGGGCTCGGAGGCGACGAGGATGCCGCCGGGCCGGACGACCCGCTTCATCTCGCGGAGGACGCCCGCCGGATCCTCGACGTGCTGGAGCGTGCGTTCCACGCGGGCCGCGTCGAACGTGTCGTCGTCGAAAGGCAGGGCAGCCGCGTCGGCGACCACGAACTCCGCGCACGTGGGAGCGCGCGCCTCGCGGGCCTGTCGGATCATCGCCTCGCTGCGGTCGACGCCGACGACCCGGCCCGTCGGCGCCACGCGTGCCGCGAGCGCCCGGACGTCCTCGCCGGTGCCGCAGCCCACGTCGAGCAGGGTGCGGCCGGGCGCGGGTTCCAGCAAGGCGTGGCTCGCGGCCTTCTCCGCCGCCAGCTGCTCCGCGACGCGGCGGAGGTACTCGCCGAACGGCTGGGCGTCCGGCTGCGCGTCGACGTCGCGGAAGCCGCGTGCGAGCTCGGGTGTCATGACCGCACCGGCGCGACGAGGCGAAGCAGCACGTAGGGCCACCGGCGGCGCAAGATCGAGTAGATCCAGCCCTGCCGGACGCGCCCGTCGACACGGACCTCGCCTTCGTAGAGGAGCCGCGGTCCCGTGCGCTCGTAGTACCGTCGCAAGCGATCCACCTCCGTGCCGAAGACGACGTGTTGGCGACGCTGCCGGCTCGCATGCCAGACGAGGCTCGACCACAGGAGCGCCGAGCACAGGCGACCGCGGGCCTCCTTCGCGAGCCAGACGCACGCCAGCTCCACCGTGCGATCCGGCGGGAACTCGTGCGCGAGCCTGCGCTGGTCGCGCTCGGGCATGCGGATCAGCGTGCGGAACGGGGGCGCGAAGTTGAGGACGAAACCGCCGACGACGCGACCGTCCCGGACGCCGACGAACACGCGAGCACGCTGCAGGAAGCCCGGATCGACGCGGTAGCCCGACGCCGCGAGGTACCCGGCCGCGAAGCCGTCGAGCTCGTGCGGGCCCTGCGCCCGCCGGAGCGTCAAGAAGCACCCCGCGGCTCCCCCGCGCGGTACGCCGGCGCGAGCGCGCACGCGCTGGAGCGGCGCACGCACCAGGGAGTCGCGCGCGCGGTGCATCGCTCGTCGGGAGGCGTGCTCTGAGCTCATGGTCGATCGTCTGGCCTGACTCCGGCGGAAGGCGGCCATCGGAAGGACCCGGCGCGGCGCGCCGGTGATACGTCCGTGTGTCAGCGCGCGGCCGCGTCGCGGCGCGCCACCAGCCGGACGCGCGTCCCGCGCCGCGGCGAGAACGTGACGTTCCGGCGCGTCACGTGCTCGGCCTGCGGGCTCGCCGCCGCGAGCGTGCAGCGACGCAGGACCGTCTCGATCACCACGCGCATCTCGAACTCCGCGAACGCGGCGCCGAGGCAGCGGCGCACGCCGCCGCCGAACGGGATCCAGGCGTAGTGCGCCGGCGCGCCGTCGACGAAGCGCTCGGGCCGGAACGCGTACGGCTCGGGATAGACGTCGGGCCGCGTATGCGTGAGCCAGATCATCGGCGTCACGTCGGAGCCGGGCGGGAAATTGACGCCGTCGGTCTGCAGCTCCGTGACGAGTCGCCGGCCGGCCAGCGCCACGACGGGTCGCAGGCGAAGCGACTCGGCGATGACGGCGCGCAGGTACGCCAGCTCCCCCCCGTCGATCTCCCGCGTGAGCCGCTCGAGCGCGGCGGGGTGCCGGAGCAGGAGGTCGAAGGTCCAGGCGAGCGCGGTCGCCGTCGTCTCGTGCCCGGCGAGCAGGAGCGTCATGAGCTGGTCGCGCAGCTCGGGGTCGTCCATCCGCTCCCCGTCCTCGAACCGCACGCCGAGGAGCAGCGAGAGGATGTCGTCGCGGCGTGCGACGTCGGGATCCCCGCGCCGCTCGGCGATCTCGGCGAACAGCAGCGCGTCGATCTCGCGGCGGACGGCGGCGACGCGCGCGAGCGGATCCATCCGCGGGACCCGGCGCGAGAGCAGGACCGCGAACTGCAGGGCCGGCGACGAGGTGGCGTCCAGCAGCCGGCGGAGCCGCTCGATCAGCTGCGTCCGCCGCGTCTCGTCGGTGACGCCGAACACCGCCCGGACGATCACCTCGAGCGTGATCGCCTGCATCGACGGGTGCAGGGCGAAGGCCGCGTCGCTCGGCCAGCGCTCGATCTCCGCCTCGGCGGCGTCCTCGATGATCGACGCGTACGCGCGCATCCGGTCGCCGTGGAACGGGGGCAGCATGGCGCGTCGCCGCGCAAGGTGCTCCCGGCCCTCCAGCAGCAGCAGCGACCGGGCGCCGACCATCGGCCGCAAGGATGCGCTCCGCCCCGGCGGGAGCGTGTGCCGCGGCTCCGTGTAGAGCGCGCGGACGGCCTCCGGGTCGGAGATCATGTACAGCGGGCGCTCGAAGCCGACCAGCTGGAGCCCGAACGTCTCGCCGAGCGCGCGCCGGCACGACTGCATGAAGGCGATCGGGCGCAGGAGCCAGCGTGCGGTCTGAATGAGCGGAGGCTCGGCCGGAACCGGCGGTAGCGGGGGCACCGCGGAAGCCTCTCACGGCGAGCGTCAGCGCGCTCGCCATTCCCGGATCGCCGCGACGATCTCGCTCGACGCGTCCTCCTGCACGTAGTGGCCGGCACCCTGGAGCAAGACGGTGCGGTGGTCGGGGAACAGCTCCTCCCACCGCCGCCGCTCCGGCTCGCGGAACGCGACGTCGGCGGTCGGCCAGACGATCAGCGCCGGCCGGTCGCGCAGGGTCGACAGGCGCTGTTCGACCTCGGCGAGGAACGGGCGGCTCGCCAGGATCTCGCCCGGGAAGACGGCGATCGGCCGACGCGACGCCGGGGTCGGGAACGGGCCGCGGTAGGCGTTCAGCACCGCCTCCGGAAGCGGCCCGCGGCGCACGCCGCCCGGGAGGATCCGCTCGACGAAGACGTTGCGGTTCTGGATCAGCCGGCGGCCGATCGGGCCGCCGAGGAGCCGCGAGAAGACCTGCGTGCCCGGGTCGTCCTTCGGCCACGCCCACGTGTTGGCGATCACGAGGGCGGCGAACCGCTCCGGGTGGCGCGTCGCGACGGCAAAGCCGATCGGGCCGCCCCAGTCCTGCGTCATCATCGTCACGTCCGCGAGGTCGAGCTGGAGGACAAGCTGCTCGAGCACGTGTGCGTGCTCGGCCGGCGTGAAGCCGTAGCCGGACGGCGGCTGGGAGAAGCCGAAGCCGGGGTGGTCGACGGCGAGGCAGCGGTGACGGTCGCGCAGTCCGCGGACGATGTCGCGGTAGAGGAACGACCAGGTCGGGTTGCCGTGGAGCAGCAGGAGCGGCGGCCCGCTGCCCTCGTCGATGTAGTGCACGCGCGCGCCGGCCACGGTCGCGTAGCGGCTCTCGAACGGGTAGAGGTCGGCGGGCAGCCAGTCCGGGCGAGCGGGGTCGGTCGTCATCGCGGTGCCTCCGTGGTGAGCGCTCGCACCGTCCTATCACGCCGTGGTGCGTCGGTCGGCGACCAAAGTGTGCGCAGCAGCACTCATTTTTCCGGGCTTTTGCTCGACGACATTCTCGTCCCCGTCCACGGTCCACCGCAAGGTCTCGTCTCATGCAGCACACGCCGTTCGACTCCCCCGACGCGACGCTCACCAGGCTGGCGCGCGACAACCCGCAGCACCTGCGCTGGTTGCACGGCCAGGTCGGCGACGCCTTCAACGACGAGGACCTCGCGGACGTCCTGCAGACCGCGCACGAAGAGGCGACCGTGGAGCTTCACAAGCCGGCGCCGCCGTCGTTCCCCGACTGGACGCGGGCGGTCTGCTGGTTTCGCAGGATCTGCTCCAACACGGCGATGGACGTCCTGCGCAGCCGCGACGGCCGGGGAGAATCAGCGCGCGCCGCGCGGCCGAGGCTCGTCTCGCTCGACGGGATCGTCGAAGACGGCGAGCAGGCGGAGCCGGGCCTGGGCGTCGTCGATCAGCGCCTCGAGGAGCTCATGAGCGGGGACGCGCCGGAGGAGCTGCGCAAGGCGGTCGAAGGGGCCCTGCGACGGCTGCCGGACGAGCACGCGCGGATCCTCTACTGGCGCTACCACGACAACCTCGAGCCGGCCGACGTGATGCAGCTCGAGCGGATCACGAGGAAGCAGTACGAGCGCCGCCACCTGGCCGCGATGAAGGCGCTCGGCCGGGCGCTCGCGGGTCTCGAGATGAGCGGCGGTTGCCGGCAGACGCGGAGGGAGCTCCGGCGTCGCGCCGCCGCGCTGCTGGATCCGACGGCGGGCGCCGCGCGCGTCCATGTCGAGGACTGCGTCGCGTGCCGCGCGTTCCGTATGCAGCTGCGCGGGGCGTTCGCGGCGATCCCGCCGTGGCCGGCGGCCATCGGCGCGAAGCTCGTGCTCGCCGCCCAGGCGCGTGTCGCGGCGGCGGACGCGGCCGAGGCCGCCCAGCGGGGCGCCGGAGCGTGGCACGGCGCCCTGGCTCAGAGCAAGCTGTTGGCCGCGCTCGCCACCGGAGCGCTCGGCCTCGGCGGCACCGGGATGGCGGTCGCGAACAGCGATCCGGTTCCGGCGCCGATCGTGCAGCCGGCGAAGCAACGCGCGGCGGCCGCCGAGGGGCACCTCACGGAGCCCCTCGGCGTGCATCTCGCGCACGATCCGCTGACGCGCCGCTGACGCGTCAGTAGCTGCAGTACGTCTCGCCGCCGCCGATGCCGGTCGGGCTCGACCGCACGTAGCTCCACGTCCAGGTGGGGCGTCCGCCCCACCAGTACACCGCCTCGAACGCGCCGATCACGTACGTGCCGGAGCCGAGCGGGACGGTGACCGGGCCGAGCGACCAGGGCTCGATGGACAGGACGCCCTCGAAGCCCGTCGGGCGCAGCCACTGCGCGACGCCCGCCGGCGTCGCCGTGAGGTGGAACCACTGGCTCGACCCGGCGCCGCGGGTCCCGACCCAGTGCCAGCCGCTGCCGGCGCGATACCACGCCAGCCACGCGCGGGCGGAGATCGCCGTCGCGGGCGTCGCGGTCCAGTTCGGGGCGACGAGGTTCCCGACCGGGACGCCCTCGCTCGAGCACTGCAGCAGCCCGTCGCTCCAGACGCCGCCGCCCAGCTGCGGCCGCGCCGCGCCGGTGGTCAGCCCGGCCGACAGCCGCACGGTCGCCGCGCCCTCGCGCAGCGTCACGACGGCGAGCACGCTGCGCCGGCGCGCGACCGCCCGCGCGTGGCGCTTCGAGAGCCGCAGCGTCGCGGTCGCCCGTCCGGCGCTGCACCGGTACGCGCCCTGCGCCAGCGCCCCTCGCGAGACCACCGGAACGGCGAGCCGGATGCGCCCGTTCGCCCCGCACGCGACGGGGATGGACACCCGCCGCGACGTGCGGTCCAGGGTGCCGGCCCCGGTCGGCAGGCCGGGAGCGGCCGCGTTCACGTCGACGCTCA
>DATMVH010000668.1:0-5874 GCA_035563395.1 Solirubrobacteraceae bacterium | reverse complement strand
CGCGCGACCTCCCCGAGCTCGACCTGCTCCGAGCGCAGCGGCACGGCGGCGTCGAGCCGCGAGAGGTCGAGCAGCTCGCCGGCCAGCGCGGCGAGGCGGCGCAGCTGCCGCCGCGCGGTCGCCACCTGCTCCTGCGCGTCGGCGAGGTCGACGCCGTCGCCCGCCAGGTCCTCCTCGAGCAGCTCCATCGTTCCCTGCAGCATCGTCAGCGGCGTGCGCAGCTCGTGCGAGGCGGTGGAGACGAACGCGCGCCGCGCCGTCTCCTGGCGGCGCAGCTCCTCCTGCATGCGGGCGAGCGCGCGGGCGAGGTCGCCGACCTCGTCGCGGCGCTCGTCGTGCGGCATGGGGAGGGCGTCGGGGCCCGCCTCGGTAATCCGCAGCGCGGCGCCGCGCAGCCGCGCGAGCCGGCGCAGCAGCGTGCTCGACAGCCCCACGGCGAGGACGACGGCGACGAGCAGGCCGACGCCGGCCGCGGCGAGGAAGGCGTTGCGGACCTGCCCGACGAGCGTCGTGACCTCGGTGACGCGCCGCTCGGCGACGACCACGCCGCTCAGCCCCGCGCCGTCGTAGACCGGGACGCCGACGGCGATGGAGTCGCCGGCGATGTCCACGACCGTTTCTGCGCGGTTCATGGCGCGCACGGCGACGAACACGGGCCGGCGGCTGTCGGAGAACACGTCGGTGTCGGCGATGAAGCCCGGCGCGGGGCTGCCGTCGCCGGGCACGAGCGCCTCGTCGCCGACCAGCACGCGGGCGTCCGTCTGGAAGCGCAGGTCGAACGCGCGGTCGTTGACCGCGACGGCGCGGTCCTCGGGCTTGGCGGCGAGCGCGCGCTGGATGTCGGGCGCGGCGTTGAGGACGGTGGCGCGCAGGTTCTCGGCGCTCTGGTTGCGCAGGTCCTGCTGGAGCGGCTTGAGGACGACGACGGCGGCCACGCCGAGCGTGACCGCGGAGGTGAGGACGAGCGCCACCAGCAGGCGCGACCGCAGGCCCGCCGGAAGCCGCCGCCTCATGGCTCCCTGAACCGGTACCCCGTGCCGGGCACGGTGAGGATCAGGCTCGGCCGGTCCGGCCGCTCCTCGAGCTTCTCGCGCAGGTGCCGGATGTGCACGTCGATCGCGCGCGGGTCGCGGTAGGCGCTGTCGCCCCAGATCGCCCGGAGCAGCTCCTGCCGGTTGAAGGCGTACCCCGGCCGGCCGATCAGGCACGCCAGCAGCTCGAACTCGCTGAAAGTGAGCTTCACGGGCGCGCCGTCCACGGTCACGAGCCGTAGCTCGCGGTCGATCATCACCGGGCCGACGCGGAGGCTCCCCTCGACGACCCGGCCGTGCGCGCGGCGCAGCACGGCGCGGATGCGGCTGCGCAGCTCGGCGAGCCCGAACGGCTTGGTGACGTAGTCGTCGGCGCCGGACTCGAGCCCCTGCACCGCGTCCGCCTCCGAGTCGAGCGCGGTGAGCATGATGATCGGGACGACGTCGCGCCGGCCCCGGAGCATCCGCGCGACGTCGTGGCCCGTCGGGCCCGCGCCGAGCGCCACGTCCAGGAGCACGACGTCGAACGGTCGCGCGGCCGCGGCGTCCAGCGCCGCCTGCCCGTCCGCCACCGCCGTGACCCGGTGCCCCTCGCGCTCGAAGGAGCGCGAGAGCATGTCGCGCAGCGGCTGGTCGTCGTCGACGAGCAGGATGTCGAGCGCGGTGGCGGCCTGCACGCCCCCGAGCGTACTGCGGCGGCCGACCGGTTAAGGCCTGTTAGCGGTCTTTAGGAAACGGCGGGAACGTCCGGGCAGCGGGCAAAGGTACGCGCCATGTCCACCGTTGAGTTCGACAGACCCCGATCGTCGAGCGGGGACGATGACGCGGCTCGCAAGCCCGTCGCCGTCCTCGGCGGCGGCCCCGCGGGCCTGACCGCCGGCTACCTCCTCGCCCGTCGCGGCGTGCCGGTGATCGTCTTCGAGGCGGAGCCGCAGGTCGGAGGCCTGGCGAAGACCGAGGTCCGGGACGGCTACCGCTTCGACCTGGGCGGCCACCGCTTCTTCACCAAGTCGAAGGAAGTCGACGATCTCTGGCACGAGGTCATGCGCGAGGAGTTCCTCAAGCGCCCGCGCATGTCGCGGATCTACTGGAACGGCAAGTTCCTCGACTACCCGCTCTCCGGGACGGACGTGATCAAGAAGCTCGGGCCGGTCGAGCTCATCCTGTCCGGGCTCTCCTACCTGTGGGCCGCGGTCAAGCCGAAGGGCCGCGAGGACAACTTCGAGCAGTGGGTCTCCAACCGCTTCGGCAAGCGGCTCTACAACCACTTCTTCAAGACCTACACGGAGAAGGTCTGGGGGGTCCCGACGACGGAGCTGCGCGCGGAGTGGGCCGCGCAGCGGATCAAGGGGCTGTCGTTCTTCTCCGCGGCCAAGGCGGCCTTCTTCGGCAACCGCGGCAACAAGATCAAGTCGCTGATCAACGAGTTCCACTACCCGCGCTTCGGCCCGGGCCAGATGTGGGAGACGATGGCCGACGAGATCATCGCCGACGGCGGCGAGGTCCGTCTCGGGGCGCCGGTGGAGAAGCTCGAGGTCCGCGACGGGCGCATCGTCGCGCTCGAGGCGGGCGGCGAGCGCATCGAGCCGTCCGACGTCATCTCCTCGCTCCCGCTGCGCGCGACGGTCGGGCTGGCCGGCGCGGCCGCCGACGGCATCGTCCAGGCCGCGGCGCAGGGCCTGCGCTACCGGGACTTCCTCACCGTCGCGCTCGTGATCGACGGGGAGGACCTGTTCCCGGACAACTGGATCTACATCCACGAGCCGGGCGTGCGCGTCGGCCGGATCCAGAACTACCGCTCCTGGAGCCCGTGGATGGTGCCGGACCAGTCGAAGGCCTGCGTCGGCCTCGAGTACTTCTGCTTCCAGGGCGACGACCTGTGGGACATGTCCGACGAGCAGCTCGTCGAGCTTGCCAAGGACGAGCTGGCGACGCTCGGGCTCGTCGCGCGCGACAAGGTGGAGCGCGGGTTCGTGACCCGCGTGCCGCTGGCCTATCCGATGTACGACGCCGACTACGCCGAGCGCGTGCAGGCCATCCGCACGTGGCTCGCGACGCTCGGCAACCTCCAGCAGGTCGGCCGCAACGGCCTGCACCGGTACAACAACTCCGACCACTCCATGCTCACCGCGATCCGCGCGGTCGAGAACATCCTGGACGGCACGGCGCACGACCTGTGGGCCGTGAACGCCGAGTCGGTCTACCACGAGGAGCACCAGGAGGCCGAGCAGCCGTACCGCCGCGCGCCCGACACGCGCGCGATGCGGGAGCCGCTGGCCGAGACCCGTTGAGCGGGTGTCCACCCGTCTGGACGCATATTCGATGGCGAACAGAGGCCTGCCGTGGAACTCTGTGCGGCGTCTGGAGGGCGTCTAGGAAACGGGAGTTCGCTCCCGACTCAGGGATGAGGAGCGGAAGGATTCGCTGAGGGGCGGTGGGGCGGCGAGGAGGGTCGCGCCACCGCTCTTCGCTTTAACGTCCCGAAGGTGCCGCGCGGTGCCCGGGCCGCCCTTCAGTGGTCGGCGACGGTGCCGCCCTCGGGCTCCAGCGGGTAGCCGCGCTGGTCCCACTCCACCAGCCCGCCGGTCATCGAGTACGCGTCGAAGCCGGCGCGCCGGAAGGCGTTGGCGGCCATCCCGGAGCGCGAGCCCATCCGGCAGTAGAAGAGCACCGGGCGCTCGCGGTCGAGCGAGTCGGCCTCGGCGGCCAGGCGCTCGAGCTCGACGTGGCGGGCGCCGGCGATCCGGCCGGCCTCCCACTCGCGCGGCTCGCGGACGTCGACGAGCTGCACCTCGCCGCTCTCGATCAGGGCGCGGGCCCGGTCGGCGTCGACGTCGACGTCGCCCGCGCGGAAGGCGTTGGTCATGCCTTCACGCTAGCGCGGGCCCCGCTGGGCTCCTGCGCAGGTCGCGCGTGGCGAGGCGAGCAGGCGCGGGAAGCGCGCCGGTGCGTCCGGTGCTCGAGGTCCGCAGGCGCGCGGAGCAATGTCCCGGCGTCCGCGCGCTCGACGGCGTCGTCCGCGCGGGCGAGGGCACTGCCTGCTCGGTCCCTGCGGCGCCGGCAAGTCGACCCTCATCGACTGCGTCTCCGGGTCGGTCGCGCCACGCGGGGCGAGATCCTCGTCCACGGCCCGGCCCGGCCCAGCCCGGCCCGGCCCGGCGGCGGCGGCGCCCGGTGTGCGGCTACGCTCGCGCCCGGATGTGGACGAACTGGCCTCGCAGCCACCACTGCGTCCCTTCTCGCCACCTCCGGCCGGGCAGCCGCGCCGAGGTCGCGGCCGCCGTCGCCGGCGCGCGCGAGGTGCGGGTGGCCGGCTCCGGGCACTCGTTCACCGCGGCGCCGCTGACCGCGGACACGCTGCTCGAGCTCGACCGCCTCGACCGGGTGCTCGACGTCGACCGCGGCGCCGGTCTCGTACGCGTGGAGGCGGGCATCACGCTCGCCGCGCTCAACCGGGCGCTCGACGCGCACGGCCTCGCCCTGCCGAACCTCGGCGACATCGCGGCCCAGACCCTGGGCGGGGCGCTCGCCACGGGCACGCACGGGACCGGCGCGCGCCATCCGATCCTGTCGGCGCAGGTCGAGGCCATGGAGCTCGTCCTGGCGGGCGGGGAGGAGCGCACGCTGACGCGCGCCGACGGGGACCTGCTGCGCGCCGCGCGGGTCGGCGTGGGGACGCTCGGCGCCGTCGTGGCGGTCACCCTGCGCTGCGTGCCGGCCTTCGCGCTCCACGGCGTCGACCGGCCGGAGCCGCTCGACGACGTCCTCGCCGACCTGCAGGACCGCGCCGGCCGGCACGAGCACTTCGAGTTCTTCACGTTCCCGCACTCGCCGCTCGCCCTCACGCGGACGAACACGCCGACCGCCGCGCCGCCCCGCCCGCCGTCGCCCGCCCGCGAGTGGCTGGGGGAGATCGCCGTCGACAACGCCGCGCTCGACGTCCTGTGCCGGCTCGGCCGGCGCTTCCCCGCCGCGATCCCCGCCCTGAACCGCTTCGCGTCGCGCGTGGCGACGCGGCGCGAGCACGTCGACCGCTCCTACCGCGTCTTCGCCAGCACGCGGCTCGTGCGCTTCACGGAGATGGAGTACGCGCTGCCGCGCGAGCGGGCGGCCGAAGCGGTGCGGGCGGTCAAGGCCATCCTCGAGCGCCATCCGGTCTCCTTCCCGGTCGAGCTCCGCTTCGCGGCGGCCGACGACGCGCTCCTCTCCCCGGCGCACGGGCGAGACAGCGTCTACGTCGCCGTCCACGCGTACGCGGGGATGCCGTGGGAGGCGCCGTTCCGCGAGGTCGAGGCGCTGCTCGCCGGGTGGGGCGGGCGGCCGCACTGGGGCAAGCGGACATTTCTCGACGCGGGCGACCTCGCCCCGCGCTACCCGGGCTGGGGGGCGTGGCAGGCGGCGCGGGCGGAGCTCGACCCCGGCGGCGCGTTCACGAACGACTGGGCGCGGAAGACCTTCGGCCCTGTTCAGAGGAACGTGCGGCCCTCGCCCCGGTAGGTCGGGACGAGCTCCGCCGGCTCGTCGCCCGCCACCAGCGCCAGCGTGTCGAAGCGCTCGCACAGCTCGCCCGCCTTGGCGTGACGGAACCAGGCGCGGTCGCCCACGCGCAGCCCGGCGGCGCCCGCGCCGAGCAGCGGCGTCTGGACTTCGCCCGCGCCCTCCATGGGGTCGAGCCGCAGTCCCGGCGGATGGACGGGGCGGGGCAGCCGGTCCCGGCCCGCCGCGCCCGAGGCGACGTAGCCGCCGCCGAGCACCGTCGCCGTGCCCGGGCTGGGCTTGCGCACGACCGGCAGGACGAAGAACGCCGCGGGCCGCGGGCGCCACGCGCGGTAGGCGTCGAACA
>DATMVH010000667.1:0-11461 GCA_035563395.1 Solirubrobacteraceae bacterium | reverse complement strand
GACCTCACGATGCTCTCGGACATCTTCCCGACCGGCTACCACGGCTGCTACACCGCCGGCGTCACCACCGGGTCGACGGTCTACATCGCCGGCGCCGGGCCCGTCGGGCTCGCGGCCGCGGCGTCGGCCCAGCTCCTCGGTGCTGCCGTCGTGATCGTCGGCGACCTCATCCCGGAGCGCCTGGAGCAGGCGCGCTCCTTCGGGTGCGAGGCGATCGACATCTCCAAGGGCGACCCGAAGGACCAGATCGAGCAGATCCTCGGCGTGCCGGAAGTCGACGCGGCGGTCGACGCCGTCGGGTTCGAGGCGCGCGGCCACGGCAAGGACGCCGACCACGAGGCCCCGGCCACCGTGCTGAACACGATCATGGACGTCACCCGGGTGGCCGGCAAGCTGGGCATCCCGGGGCTGTACGTGACCGGCGACCCGGGGGCGATCGACGACGCGGCGAAGGTCGGCTCGCTGTCGATCCGGATCGGCCTCGGATGGGCCAAGTCGCACTCGTTCGCGACGGGCCAGTGCCCGGTCATGCGGTACCACTACGGGCTCATGCAGATGATCCTGAACGACCGCTGCCAGATCGCGAAGGCGGTCAACGCCACGGTCGTGTCCCTGGACGAGGCGCCCCGGGGCTACCAGGACTTCGACAAGGGCGTGGCCAAGAAGTTCGTGCTCGACCCCCACGGGTCGATCAAGTCCTGATCGCGGGTTCCGCCGCCGGGACGGCTCCCGTCCGTCCCGGCGGCGCCCGCGTCAACCGTGCTCCGCGAGCGCCGGGATGACCTCCGCGCCGTAGCCCTCGAGCGTCTCCTCCATGGCGTCGTGCATGAGGTAGACGTTGAACTGGTCGACGCCCAGCGCCTCGAGCTCGCGCAGCTTGGCGATGTGGTCGTCCGCCGTGCCGAGTACGCAGAAGCGGTCGACGATGTCGTCGGGGACGAACGTCGTGTCGGGGTTCCCGGCGCGGCCGTGGTGCGCGTAGTCGTAGCCCTCGCGGGCGCGGATGTAGTCCGTCAGCTCGTGCGGGATCGCGCCGCCCTCCCCGTAGCGGCGCACGAGGTCCGCGACGTGGTTGCCGACCATCCCGCCGAACCAGCGGCACTGCTCGCGCGCGTGGCGGAGGTCGTCGCCGAGGTACGCCGGCGCGGCGACGCAGACCGCGATCTCGTCCGGGTCGCGCCCCGCCTCCTCGGCCGCGGCGCGGACGTGCTCGACGGTCCAGCCGAGGATCACGGGGTCGGCGAGCTGGAGGATGAAGCCGTCGGCCTTGCGCCCGACGAGCGACAACGCCTTCGGGCCGTAGCCCGCCATCCACACGTCGAGGCGGCCGTCGCGGACCCACGGGATCCGCACCTCGCCCGCCGGGGTCTCGATCGCGCGGCCCTCGGCCAGCTCCTTGATGACGTGCATCGCGGCCTCGACGTCGGCCAGCGTCGTCGGCTTGCGGCCGAGCACGCGCCGCGCCGAGTCGCCGCGCCCGATCCCGCAGATCGTGCGGTTCCCGAAGGTGTCGTTGAGCGTGGCGTGGAGCGACGCGACGACCGTGGGGTCGCGCGTCCCCGGATTGGTGACGAACGGGCCGATCATGATGCGCTCCGTCGCCGCCAGCATCTGCGCGTAGATGACGTACGGCTCCTGCCACAGGATGTGCGAGTCGAACGTCCACGCGTGCGTGAAGCCGAGCTGCTCGGCGCGCACGGTCAGCTCGACCACGCGGCTCGCGGGCGGGTCCGTCTGGAAGGTCACGCCGACGTCCACGGCTCAGCCCTCCAGCGCGGGGGCCGGCGTGGGGCTGCGCCGGGCGGCGAGCGACAGCCCGACGTAGGCGAGCGCCGAGATGCCGAACGCGACGAACACGCCGTAGCGGTAGAGCTCGTCGAAGAAGCCCGGGTCGGCCACCACGCCGCCCTCCGTCGTCGCCGCGTTGAGGAAGCCCGGCAGCACGGGGATCACGCCGGCCGCCACCGCGACCAGCGCGCGCACGTTGTACCCGCCCGAGAACCAGTACGGGCTGCGCGCGCTCGGCTCGTACAGCATCGTCAGGTCCAGCCGCGCCCGCCGCAGCAGCCAGTAGTCGAAGAGCATCACCGCGAGGAACGACGCGAGCAGGCTCCCGTAGCCCACGAGCCACGTGAAGATGTAGGCGCCGACGTCCTCGTAGAGCTTCCACGGGAACGACACGATCCCGATGAAGGCGGTGATGAGGCCGCCGGTGCGGAACGAGATCCGGCGCGGCGACAGGTTCGAGAAGTCGAACGACGGCGAGACGACGTTCGCCGCCATGTTCGTCGAGATCTGCGCGATGACGACGATCACCATCGCGACCGCGAGCAGCACGGGCAGCCCGTCGAGCAGCCGCGCCACGAGCGTCACCGGATCCCAGATCGCCTCGCCGTAGATCACGACCGTGGCCGAGGTGACGGCGATGCCGATGAACGAGAACCCGGTCATGGTCAGCGGCATGGCGATGCTCTGGCCGACGACCTGCGAGCGCTGGTCCTTCGCGTAGCGCGTGAAGTCGGGGATGTTCATCGACAGCGTGATCCAGTAGCCCACGTTCGCCGCGAGGCCCGGGCCGAACAGCGACCAGAAGCTCGACTCGCCGTCGATCAGGCGGGCGGACGCGGAGAAGACGTTGCCGATGCCGCCGCCCTCGCCGAAGGCCCAGATGAGCAGCGCGAGGCTCGAGCCGAGGAGCAGCGGCGCGGCCCAGCTCTCGAGGAACTTGATGCCCTCGATGCCGCGCAGGATGATCGCCACCTGGACGATCCAGAAGACGCCGAAGGCGATCGCCTTGTGGCCGGTCACGTCGGCCCAGCCGCCCCACATCGTCGTCATCAGCGTGTCCAGCGCCAGCGCGCCGATCCACGTCTGGATGCCGAACCAGCCGCACGCCACGAGCGCGCGGGCCATGGCGGCGACGTTCGCGCCGCGGATGCCGAAGCTCGACCGCACGAGCACCGGGAACGGGATCCCGTACCTCGTGCCGGCGCTGCCGTTGAGCAGGATCGGGACGAGCACGATGAGGTTGCCGAGCGACACGGTCATGAGGCCCTGCCACCACGTCATGCCGGCCGCGATCAGCCCGGACGCGAGCGTGTACGTCGTGATGACGATCGACAGACCGATCCACAGCGCGGCCAGGTGGTAGGTGCCCCACGTGCGCCGCTCCGGCGTGGTCGGCGCGAGGTCCCCGTTGCTGAGCGGCGAGTCGGCGATCGCCGCGTGTCGGTCGGTCATGTGGCCCCCGCCCGTCGGTCGTCGGCGGCCCACGCGAGCGTGCGCCGCGTGAGCTCGTGCAGCGCCCGGACGGAGAGCTCGAGGTCCTCCTCCGGCGTGTCCTCCGCCTTCGTGTGGCTGACGCCGCCCAGGCTCTTGACGAAGAGCATCGCGGTCGGCAGCACGCGCGCCATCTCGGCGGCGTCGTGGAGGGGGCCGCTCGGCAGCCGCCGGCTCGTGCCGGCCACCTCCTGCACGACCGCGTCGGCCAGGTCGATCAGCTCGGCGTCGAAGGGGATCGGCTCGATCTCCCACACCAGCTCCCACGCGACCTCGCAGCCCTCCTCGGCGGCGATCCGCTTCGACGCCTCCTTGGCCGCCGCCAGCATCTCGGCGAGGACGCCCGCGTCGAGGGCCCGCTGGTCGAGCGAGATCTCGCACGTCCCGTTGAAGGCCGTGACGATGCCGGGCGAGACGCGGACCGAGCCGGTGGTGGCGCGCACGTCGTCGCGGGCCGCGGCGTCGTCGCGGAACGCGAGCGAGCTGCGGGCGGCGGCGAGGAAGGCGTCGCGCCGCAGGTCCATGGGCGTCGCGCCCGCGTGCGCGTGGGCGCCGGTGAACGTCACCCTGTGGCGCTGGACGCCGAACGTGCCGAGCACCACGCCCAGCGGCAGGTCGAGGCGCTCGAGCACCGGGCCCTGCTCGATGTGGAGCTCGAGGTAGGCGGCGGCGCCGTCGAGGCGCGCTCGCGACTCGCCCATCCGGTCCAGCTCGACGCCGTGCGCGGCCAGCGCGTCCGGCAGCGCCGTGCCGTCCTTGTCGGCGAGCCGGCGCACGCTGTCGGGATCGAGCGACCCCGCGCACGCGCTCGAGCCGAGCAGGCTGCGCCCGAAGCGCGCGCCCTCCTCGTCGGCCCAGTCGACGAGCTTGAGCGTGAGCTCGCGCCGCTCGGGGGCGAGCGCGCGCAGCACTTCGAGCCCGGCGACGACGTTCAGCGTCCCGTCGAGCCAGCCGCCGTCCGGGACGGAGTCGAGGTGACCGCCGACGACGACGAAGCGCTCGGAGTCACCCGGCGCGGTCGCCCACGTGTTGCCGGCCTCGTCGCGGTCGACGGAGACGCCGTCGATGCCCTCGAGCTCGGCGGCGAGCCAGTCGCGGGCGGCGATCCAGGTGTCCGTCCAGGCCACGCGCTGGGCACCGTCGTCGGTGCCCGTCAGGCGGCGGAGCTCCTTCAGCCCCGCGACGGCGCGCGCCGCGTCGACGTCCATCACCGCACCGCCGGCCCGGGCGCGGGCGCCCGGAAGGAGCGGTGCACGAACCGCCCCGAGCCGGGCGGCGCGAGCACCTCGCCGTCGCGGTAAGCCAGCTGGCCGCGGACGTAGACGGCGGCCGGGGCGCCGGTGAACGTCATCCCCTCGTACGGCGTGTAGTCCACGTTGCCGTGCCGGTTCGCCTGCGTCGCGGTGATGGTCAGGTCGGGGTCCCACACGACGATGTCCGCGTCCGCCCCCGGCGTGAGCGCGCCCTTGCGCCCGGCCATGCCGTGGATCGCGGCCTGGTTGGTCGAGAGCACCGCGACGAAGCGGTTCTCCGTGAGTTTCCCGCCCCGCACGCCGTGGGTCCAGAGGACTTCGGCGCGCTCCTCGGCGCCGGGCGCGCCGTTCGGGATCTTCGTGAAGTCGTCGCGGCCGAGCTCCTTCTGGCCCGCGAAGTTGAACGAGCAGTGGTCCGAGCCGAAGATCTGCAGGTCCGCGGTCTGGAGCCCGTGCCACAGCGCGGGCCGGTTGCGCGGGTCGCGCAGCGGCGGGGAGAGCACGAACTTCGCGCCCTCGAAGCCCTCGCGTGCGAGGTCGGCGTCGCTGAACACGAGGTACTGCGGGCACGTCTCCCCGTAGACGGTCTGGCCGCGGGCGTGGGCGGCGCGGATCGCGTCGAGCGCCGGCTCGCAGGAGACGTGGACGACCAGCAGCGCCGAGCCGGCCATCTCCGCGAGCCGGATCGCGCGGTTCGTCGCCTCCGCCTCGCAGGCCTCGGGCCGGGTGCTGGCGTGGAAGCGCGGCGCGGTGTCCCCGCGCGCGAGCGCCTGCTCCTGCAGCTTCGCGATCACGTCGCCGTTCTCGGCGTGGACGAGCACGAGCACGCCGGCCTCGCGCGCGATCTGCATGGCCTCGAAGAGGTCCTCGTCGGCCGTGAAGAGCGGCGTGCCCTTGTAGGCCATGAAGATCTTGATCGTCGCGACGCCGAGCTCGGGGAGCGACGCGATCTCGTCCTTCACCGCCTCGGTCATGTTCGTGATCGCGACGTGGAGGCCGTAGTCGATGTGCGCCTTGCCCTCCGCCTTGCCCTGCCAGGTCTCGACCGCTCCCGCGAGCGTTCCCTCGACGTCCTGCAGGGAGAAGTCGACGATCGTCGTCGTCCCGCCGGCGAGCGCCGCGGCGGTGCCGGTGTCCCAGTCGTCGGCGGTCACCGTGCCGCCGAACGGCATGTCCATGTGCGTGTGGCCGTCGATGAAGCCCGGCATCACGCGGGCGCCGGAGACGTCGACGACCTCGGCGCCGTCGCGCGGCAGGTCCCTGCCGACGGCCGCGATCGTCTCCCCGGAGACCATGACGTCCGCCGGGAAGGAGCCGTCGGCGGTCACGACGGTGCCGCCGGCCAGGATCAGGTCGCTCATGCGGTGACCTCCTCGAAGGTGGCGGCGAGGGCGGCGACGACGTGCTCGCAGTCCTCGTCGGTGAGTGAGAGCGGCGGCGCGAGGGCCAGGACGTTGTCCAGCCCCGCCGCCGTGTCGGCGTTGCGGCCGAGCAGGAGGCCGTGCCGCTGCGCCGCGGCCATCGCGCCGGCGGAGGTGGCGAGGGGCGCGGGCGCGCGGGTCTCGCGGTTCGTCACGAGCTCGATGCCGATCAGGAGCCCGCGCCCGCGGATGTCGCCCACGAGCGGGTGGTCCCCGAGCGCCCGCCGCAGCCGGGCCAGCAGGTCGGCGCCGGCCTCGGCGGAGCGTTCGTTGAGGCCCTCCTCCTCGATGATCGCCAGGTTCTCCAGCGCCACCGCGCAGCCCGCGGGGTGACCCCCGAACGTGTTGATGTGCCGCAGACGCCCGAGGTCGGCGCCCGCGGCGGGGAAGGCGGAGAAGATCTCCTCCGTGACGACGGCGGCGGCGAGCGGGATGTAGGCGCTCGTGATGCCCTTCGCCATCGTGACGATGTCGGGCCGCACGCCCGAGCGGTCGTGCCCGAACCAGCTGCCCGTGCGCCCGAAGCCGCAGATCACCTCGTCGACGATCAGCAGCACGCCGTGGCGCTCGCAGGCCGCCTTGACCGCCGGCAGGTAGGAGTCCGGCGGGATCAGGATCCCGCCGCCCGTGATGATCGGCTCCATGATCACGGCGGCGACCGTCTCCGGCAGCTCGAACTCGATCGTGCGCTCGAGGTCGGCCGCGCAGCGGCGGCCGTACTCCTCGAGGTCGTCGGGTCCCACCGCGTCGCGGTACGGGTCCGGCGGCGGGACGTGGATGAAGCCGGGCGGCAGCGGCTCGTACTGGTGGCGCCGCAGCGCCTGGCCGGTCGCGGCCAGCGCGCCGAGCGTGGAGCCGTGGTAGGCGCGGTAGCGCGCGATGATCTTGAAGCGATGCGGCTCGCCGCGGTGCTGGTGGTACTGGCGGACCACCTTGAACGCCGTCTCGTTCGCCTCCGAGCCGGAGTTCGCGTACAGCGAGACGCGGCCGCCGCCGAGGAGCCGGTCGAGCCGCTCGCTCAGCGCGATCGCCGGCAGATGCCCGCGCGTGAGCGGATGGAAGGCGAGGCGCTCGAGCTGCTCGGCCGCCGCCTGCGCGAGCCGGCGCCGGCCGTAGCCGACGTTCACGCACCACTGCCCGCTGAGCCCGTCGAGGTAGCGGTTGCCGTCGATGTCGGTCACCCACGCGCCGTCGCCCTCGGCGATCACGATCGGCCCGGGCGCGTCGTCGTTCGGACGGCCGCTCATCTGGTGCCACACGTGGCGGCGGTCCTTGGCCGTCCAGGCGGCGCTGTCCGTGACCGTTGACACCTCGTGCTCCTTCCCTCGGGGTCCCGTCCTCCCACAGGACCGGAGGTAGGAAGATATTGCCCGGGCGGCCGGACCGGGTGGTGATCGGCGCGGACTGGAAACCGGCGCCGCGGGTAGGGGGACCCCCATCGTGTCGACGGTGGAGCTCACCGGGGCGTTCGCCCTGGCCGACTGTCGCTGCGCGCCCGTGGCGCCGGCGCGGGTCGGCTGGCGCAAGGTCGCGTCCGTCGCGCTGCCCGTCGCTGCCGTCGCGGCGCTCGCGCTTCTCGTCGCCGAGCGTCGCGACGTCTTCGTCGGCGCGCTGCAGGCGGCACCGGTGTGGCTCCTCGCGTTCGTCGCCGCGCTCCAGCTGGTGGCGCTGCTCGCGCGTGCCGAGGCATGGCGGATCTGCGTCCGGGCGGCGTGCGACAGGGTGTCCCGCCGGTCCGTCTTCCACGCGTCCGGGATCGGCGGGCTCGTGGGCATCCTCAACGGCCAGCTCGGGGTGGCGGCGCGCCTGGCCGCGCTGCGGCGGACGTCCGGATCGCCCCGCACGGGCGCGCTCGTGTGCACGGAGGTCCCGATCCTGGCGGTCGAGGCGGCGCTCGCGGCGCTGACGTCGTTCACGCTGCTCGGCCCGCTGGGACTGCCGTGGTGGTCGGCGGTGCTCTGCGTCTCGTTCGCGTTCGTCCTCATGGCCGGGCTGAGCGCGCTGGCGCGGCGGCGGCGGAGCGGCGTGTTCGCCGGCCTCGCGGTCCTGCGGACGCTCGACGGCCGCGGGCGCGTGCTGGCGTTCGTCCTGGTGGCGGTGTTCGCGCAGATCGCGCGCAACTGGCTGGCGCTCGAGGCGATCGGCGTCGACGTGTCCGTGTTCGACGCGGTCGCCGTGCTGATCGCCATGGTGGCGCTGAGCACGCTCCCGATCGGCCCCGCCGTCGGCGCGACCGCCGTCGTGGTGATCCTGGGCTCCAACGGCGTGGCGCTCGCCGCGGCCGCGGGCGTGCTGTTGACGGCGACCGGGCTCGCCGGAACGCTGTGCTTCGGAGGGTGGGCGCTGGCGGACCGCTTCCGCGTGGTCCGCGCCGCGCCGGCGGTCTGACGCGCGGGGCGGGGCGACCCGCCGCGGCGGGCGGGTCGCCGTGTCCGCGTCTTCGCTCCGGTTCCTACAGCGTCGTGAAGCGCAGCCGCACGCGGATCAGGAACGAGGTCATCGTCGTGTCGTCGCCCTCGCCCAGGCTCCGCTCGCGCGCGACCCCGCGCGCCCCCTTGAACCTGCCGGTGCCGCCGACGATCGCGCCGCGGATGACGGCGGCATTCGCCTCGTTCGGCGTGAGGTGCTCCTTGACGAAGATGTCGTCCCCGCGGATCCGGAGCGCCGCGTCGAAGAGCTCGAACCCGTCACCCACGAACAGCGACGTGAAGCTCGCGGTCCCGATCCGGTCCCGCGTGCCCCTGCGGAAGACGGCCGCCGTCCCGACGACGTAGTCGCCGGCCTCCCCTTCGGGGTTCGCGGGGTTGGCGTCGACGACCATGACGTCCGCGTTCATCACGAGGACGTCGACCACGAGCGTGCGCGCCCTCTCCTTCCCGTCCTTCGTCCCCGCGGCCAGCGCGGGTCCGGCGAGCAGACCCAGACTCGCGACGGCGCAGGCCAGTACGACCAGCCGCTTCATCGCCTCTCCTTCGGTTGGGAAACCGGCCCGACGCGCGTCTGCCGCGACGCTAGACGAGCGTTCGACACGACGTCAAGCGAGCCGGTTTCCGGACCGACGGGGTAGTCGGGCCTCGCCTTGACGGGCGGCGCCGCGCGGTGTAGGACCGGCTCGTGGGTGGCTCCCGTCACGTGGCGGTGGCCGCAGGTCTCGTCGTGGCCGTCCTCGCCGCGCTGTCGATGGGCTGCGGCGGGGGTGCGCCGAGGAACGAGCCGCGCGAGCTCACGGTGCCGGGCGTCGGCACCGCCGGGCGGTTCGACGTCGGTGGCCGGAAGCTGTTCGTCGAGTGCCACGGCTCGGGAAGCCCGACCGTCGTGCTCGAAGCGGGGTTCGGCGGGAACTCGCGAACCTGGTCCGCCGTGCTGCCCGACCTCGGGCGCGCGACGCGCACGTGCGCGTACGACCGCGCCGGGCTGGGGGCGAGCGAGGCGATTCCCGGCGTGCACGACGCGCGCGACGAGATCCGGGACCTCGAGCGACTGCTCGAGGCGGCCCGCATCGAGCCGCCGTACGTCGTCGTCGGCTTCTCCTACGGCGGGCTCCTCGCGCGCCTCTTCGCGCACGCGCATCCCGACCGGACCGCCGGCGTGGTGCTCGTCGACGCGAACGGCCGCGACGACCATCGGCGCGCGCTCGCCGCGTGGCCGAAGTCGCTCGCTCCGGGCCTGCGCCGCGAGTTCGCCGAGCCGGTCGCCGCGGGCGTGGACGTCAGGGCGAGCGCGGCGCTCGACCGGCACATCCGGTCGCTGGGCGACACGCCGCTCGTCGTCCTCACCGCCGCCACGAGCCGCGCCCTCTACCCGTACGAGCCGCCGGCGCGGCTCTATCGCCTCGGTCAGCGACTGCGGCGCGCCTGGCAGGCCGAGCTCGCGGACCTGTCGGCCGACCACGTCCATGCGGTCGCCTCCCGAAGCGACCATTTCATCAACCAGGACCAGGCGCTCGTCGTCGTGGAGGCGATCCGCGCGGTCGTGGCCGCCGTCCGCGACGACGCGCCGCTTCCGCCGTGCGAACGGGTCTTCAGCGACGCGGCCGTCCGCTGCCTGGGCTGACCGGCGCTCACGCGTCCGCGCGGGCCAGGATCTCCTGCCGCACCAGCTCGAGCGCGCGCGCCGGCGCGCCGAGCCCGTCGATGCGGTCGATCTCGGCGGAGATGCGCTCGGACCGCCACTCCGATGCAAGCAGCGCCCGGGCCGAGTTCAACATCAGCACGTGGTGATCGAAGATCCGGCGAAGCGCCTCCGTGTGCCGGTCCATCGCCGGATCGCCGCACGACGGCAGCTCCTGGCCCAGTGCGATGAAGCGGTTCATCAGCCTCCCGGCGGGCGGCGCGACCGCCCCGAGGTCACGGTCGTCGCGCAGCTCGATCAGCAGCTCTTCGGCGGCGTCCTGCAGGATCAGCGCCTCGGCGACGATGCGGCGCAGCCGCGCCCAGCCGTCGGCGCGGGCGGCGTGGCGATCGGCGTACGCGGCGTCGCCGAGGTGCACGGCGACGGAGCTGACGCCGAGGTCGGCGGCGCGTGACGGCGTGGCGGTGGGGCGGGGCGCTTGAACATCGGACCGGGGCGAGACGGTCACGGCAGACTCTACGAGCGCCGCACGCTGGGCCCTCGGTCCTCCGCGTCCGGCAGCGTCGGCGCATGCGCGTGCGCGACGGCGGCCGGGAGGACGTGGACGGCGTCGCGCGCGTCTGGGCCGCGCGACCGCCGCGCCGCGACGGTCGGGCCGAGCACGCGGGCTCTGGGAGCCCCGATCGGGCACGCCATGGGGAGCGGGGCGCCGTGCGCGTGGTCGCGGCCGAGCAGGAGATCGTCGGGTTCGCGACGGCGATCCCGACACCGCGTTCGGCCGTGGCGGACGTGGACGTGCGGTTCGTCGGCGGCGCGCCGGAGCGATGGCGGTCGGGGCTCGGCGCCCAGCTGCTGCGAGCGCTGCGCCGTGACGAGCACCTGCGGGCGGTCCAGCTCGAGGACGGCTCGCTTCGGATCGATGCGCGTCGGCCGCGATCTGGAGGCGGAGTCCGCGCCGGTCCTCCAGTGACCCTGAACCAGCCCGCTGTGGGTCCCGCGTGGGTACGGGAGCCACTCCACTGACGCCCACTTCGGCGACCGCCGTCGCTGTGGCGGGGCGATACCTCGCAAAGCAGGGAATCCCCGGAGCGGAGTGGCGAAGGAGTCGAACCTTCCCAGCGTGGGGCTGCCACGCCTCACCGGTTTTGAAGACCGGCTGGGGCACCGGCCCCGGCCACTCCACGATCGCGCAGCCTAGGACCCTCCCCCGCGGCGGCGGCGCAGCACCCGGCGGTCGTCGGGCAGCCGGAGCGTGACACGGGCGGCGTCGAGGTGCTCGAGCAGGGCCTGGGCGTACTTGCGGGAGGTGGAGAGATCGTCGCGCAGGCGCGCCACGGTGACGGCGCCCTCGGCGGCGATGATGGCCTCCACGCGGTCGCGGACGGCCCCGATCGCGTCCGGGTGCGCGTGCATCGCGCGGCCGACGCGGACGGCGCG
>DATMVH010000666.1:0-8196 GCA_035563395.1 Solirubrobacteraceae bacterium | reverse complement strand
CCGCGCGGCCGCGGGGGCCGCGGCAGCGCCCACGAGGACCGCGGCGGTGGCGACCGCGACCCGCCAAGCCGCACTTCGGCCGCAGCCCCCCGCGTCTGAAGTTGTCCCATCCCGCAGCGGGCCGGCGACGGCTCGTGGCGGCAAGGCGAAGCTCCCCGTGTCGGCCGCCTACGGGGTTAGCTGACGGGCTCGCGCGGAGCGCCCGCGCTATCAGGCGGCAATGCCTGGATTCGCCCCCGGATCACGGCCGCACAACGGCGTCGGACGCCCGCTTCGCAGGCCGTCCCGCCTCTTGCGCCCACCGGGATCCACCGGTTCCCCCGCTCCGCCCCCGTCCCGGGCGCGGATTCGGCAGTCGTGTGAGCGCGGCAGTATACGCGCCGACGCACCGGCAAGGCGACCAACGGCGCCCGCGGTCGGCCCGGCCCCACTCGCTATCATCGTCGGCCGCCCGCGAACCCTCGCGTGGCTTGCACGCGCTCTCATGAAGACCTACGTCGCCACCCCACAGGACCGCGAGCGCAACTGGCTGCTCGTCGACGCCGAAGGGCAGACCCTCGGCCGCCTCGCCACCCAGATCGCGGACGCCCTGCGCGGCAAGCGCAAGCCCGCCTACACGCCGCACGTCGACGTCGGCGACTTCGTGGTGGTCGTCAACGCGGGCAAGATCGCCGTCACCGGCGACAAGCTGCGCGACAAGATGTACTACCGCCACTCGGGCTATCCCGGTGGCCTGAAGAAGCGCACGCTGGGCGAGATGCTCGAGCGCCGCCCGGAGGAGGTCATCCGCCTCGCCGTCCGCGGGATGCTGCCCAAGAACCGCCTCGCCCGCAAGCAGCTCACGAAGCTGAAGGTCTACGCCGGACCGGACCACCCGCACGAGGCGCAGAAGCCGACCAAGCTGGAGATCACCACCCGATGACGGACGAACGACAGGGCGACGTCGGCGAGCCCGAGGAGATCGCCGCCGAGGACGCCGTCGGCGCCCAGGAGACGCCGACGCCGCGCCAGCAGTCGCGCGAGGAAGCGATCGCGGACGAGCCCGTCGCCGAGTCCGAGCAGCGCGCGGGCGAGGCCACGCGCCTCGCGGGCGGCGCCGCCCCCGGCGACTCGCCCGAGCGCCCGACCGCCGGTCCCGTCCCGGCCGTCGAGGACGAGGACGACGAGGAGTACGTCGAGGAGGCGCCGCGCGTCAAGCCGGAGATCCCGGGCATGGACCTCGAGGTCGACATCGTCCGCGAGGGCGAGGAGGCCCTGCGCGACGAGGACGAGGCGGACGGCGACGAGACGGCCGAGGCGGACGTCGAGGAGGACCTCACGCAGCCGATCGCCGACGCGGCGATCGACCTCGGCGCCGGCGCCCGCTACGCCGCGACCGGCAAGCGCAAGACGGCCGTCGCGCGCGTGATCCTCCGTCCCGGCACGGGCGCGTACACGATCAACGGCCGGCCGCTCGACGTGTTCTTCCCGCGCCTCGCGCTGCAGCGGACGATCCGCCAGGCGCTCGAGACGGTCGGGCTGGAGGAGAAGATCGACGTCGTCGCGACGATGCACGGGGGCGGCGTGTCCGCGCAGGCGGGCGCGCTGCGCCACGGCATCTCTCGCGCGCTGGTCGACGCCGATCCGCACCTGCGCTCAGAGCTCAAGCGCCGCGGCTTCCTGACGCGCGACGCGCGCGTCAAGGAGCGCAAGAAGGCCGGTCTCAAGAAGGCCCGGAAGCGGCCGCAGTTCTCGAAGCGCTAGGCGCCTTGCCCCGTACCCTGTTCGGCACCGACGGCGTCCGGGGCGTCGCAGGAGAGTTCGTCACGGCCGAGCTCGCGCTGGCCCTCGCCCGGGCCGCGACGGAGCGCCTGGAGGTCGACGCCCCGCGCGCGCTGATCATCCGCGACACGCGCGAGTCGGGCGAGATGCTCGAAGCCGCCGTCGCGGCCGGCGTGGCGGCGGCGGGTGGCGAGGCGCTGCTCGGCGGCGTCCTGCCGACGCCCGGGGCGCCGCTGCTGATCGAGCGCTACGGCTTCGACCTCGGCGTGGTGCTGTCGGCGTCGCACAACCCGTACCGCGACAACGGCATCAAGTTCTTCGGCGGCGACGGCTTCAAGCTCTCCGACGAGACGGAGCACGAGATCGAGGCGGCGCTCGACGACACGGGCCGGTGGCAGGGGCGCAACGGCCACGTCGGCCGGGTCCGGCCGCTCCACGGCGCGCTCGAGGACTACGTGCGGGCGCTGCACGAGCGCTTCGGCGGCCTGGATCTGACCGGGAAGCGCATCGCCCTCGACTGCGCGAACGGGTCCACGCACCGCGCGGCGCCCGAGATCTTCCGCCGCCTCGGAGCGGACGTCGACGTGCTGGCCGACGCGCCCGACGGCCGCAACATCAACGCGGGCTGCGGCTCCACGCACGTCGAGGTGCTCGCCGCGCACGTCCGCGACGGCGGCCACGACGCCGGCTTCGCCTTCGACGGCGACGGCGACCGCGTGCTCGCCGTCGACCGGCACGGCGCGGTCGTGGACGGCGACGAGCTGATCGCGCTCGCCGCGCTCCACCTGCGGAAGGCGGGCCGGCTGCCGGGCGGCGGCGTCGCCGTGACGGTGATGACGAACTACGGCTTCCACACCGCGATGCGCGACGCCGGCGTCCAGGTCGCCACCACCGCGGTCGGCGACCGCTACGTCCTGCAGGCGCTGCGCGAGCGCGAGTGGGGCCTCGGCGGCGAGCAGTCGGGCCACATCATCGACATGAACTTCGTGCCGTCGGGCGACGGCGTCGCCGCCGCGCTGTTGACCATGGAGGCCCTGGCCGGCGGCGACCTCGCCGACCGCGGCGCGATGGACAAGCTCCCGCAGCGCCTGGTCAACGTGCGGCTCGCGGACCGCACGGCGCTGGCCGAGGCCGTGGAAGCGGTCGAGGGCCTCGTGGCCGAGGCGTCCGACGAGCTCGCGGGCCGCGGTCGCGTCCTCGTGCGCTCGAGCGGCACCGAGCCGCTGGTCCGGGTGATGGCCGAGGCCCCCACCGCCGAGGAGGCGGACGCCGTCTGCGCCCGCCTCGCGGCCGCCGTGGAGGACCACGGGCGGGCGTAGCCGGCGGCTCGTCGGCGGCCGGACGAACGGCCGGGTCGCGTGCTGACCGCGGCTCTAGAATCCCCCGGCCAGGCGCAGGAACGCGTGCTGGTTCCACGAACGGAGGCGTGATCGGATGTGCGGAATCGTCGGGTATGTCGGGTCACGGGCGGCGCAGGCCATCGTCCTGGCCGGCCTCGAGCGGCTCGAGTACCGGGGCTATGACTCCGCGGGCTTGTCGCTCGTGTGCGACGGACGCCTCGAGGCGGTCCGTGCCGTCGGCAACCTGAGCCGGCTGCGGGAGGCGGTCGACATGGCGCCGGTCGAGGCCGGCGGCGGCGTCGCGCTCGCCGCGCCGCCCGCCACGACGGGCATCGGGCACACGCGCTGGGCCACGCACGGCCGCGTCACGGAGCAGAACGCGCATCCGCACTTCGACACGGACGATCGCGTCCACGTCGTCGTCAACGGGATCGTGGAGAACTACCTCGAGCTCAAGCAGGAGCTGATCGCCGGCGGCGCCGTGTTCACCTCGGAGACCGACGCCGAGGTGATCGCCCACCTGGTGTCCCGCCACCTGTCCTCCGGGCGCGACCTGGCCGAGGCCGTCCGCGCCGCCTACCTCGAGCTGCGCGGCCACTACGCCTTCGTGTCCGCCGCCGCCGACGAGCCCGAGCTGCTCGTGGGCGCGCGGCGCGAGTGCCCGCTCGTGGTCGGGCGCGGCGACGGCGAGCAGTTCATCGCCTCCGCCATCCCCGCCTTCCTCGAGCACACGCGCGACGTCCAGTACATCGAGAACGGCGAGATCGTCATCCTGCGCCCCGGCGGCGTGGAGTTCATCGTGGCGGCCACGGGCGCCGCGGTGACCGACCGCGCCGTCGAGCACGTCGACTGGAACGCGGACGTGGCCGAGAAGGGCGGCTTCGAGACCTTCATGCTGAAGGAGATCTTCGAGCAGCCGAGCGCGCTCGCGGAGACGATCGCCGACCGCACGGTCCGCCCGGACGGCGTCGACCTCGGCGACATGGGCGCAATCGACGACGAGGTGCTGGCCGGCATCCGGCGCGTCGTCGTCGTCGCGTGCGGGACGTCGTACCACGCGGGCCTGATCGGCCGCTATGCCATCGAGACGTGGGCGCGCCTGCCCGTGGAGATGGACATCGCGTCGGAGTACCGCTACCGCGACCCGGTGGTCGGCGAGGGCGACCTCGTCATCGGCATCTCGCAGTCGGGCGAGACCGCGGACACGCTGGCGGCGATGCGGATCGCGCGCCAGCGCGGCGCGCGCGTCCTCGCGGTCACCAACGTCATGGGCTCGCAGGCGACGCGCGAGGCCGACGGGGTGCTGTTCACGCGGGCCGGGCTCGAGATCGGCGTGGCGGCGACCAAGACGTTCATCTGCCAGGTCGCCGTGATGTACCTGCTCGCGCTGCGGCTGGCCGAGCTCCGCGGCACGCTGCCGGCCGAGCGCCGTGCCGAGCTCGTCGCCGACCTCAAGCGCCTGCCGCACGGCATCGACACCATGCTGGCCGACGGGCTCGGCGCCGCCGTGGACCGCACGGCCGCGGCGCACCACCGCGCGAGCTTCTTCCTCTATCTCGGGCGCCACGTCGGACTCGCCACGTGCCTCGAGGGAGCGCTCAAGCTCAAGGAGATCTCCTACATCGCGACGGACGCGTACGCCGCCGGCGAGATGAAGCACGGGCCGATCGCGCTGCTCGACGAGAAGACGCCGGTCGTGGTGGTGGCGACGGAGTCGCCCGTGCTCGAGAAGGTCGTCTCGAACATGCAGGAGGTCCGCGCGCGCGGCGCGCACGTGATCGCCGTGGCGACGGAAGGCAGCGAGCAGATCGGCGAGCACGCCGAGGAGGTCCTGCGCGTGCCCGCCACCGACTGGATGCTCCAGCCCGTGCTGGCGGTGATCCCGCTCCAGCTCCTGGCCTACCGCATCGCGCGGCTGCGCGGCCTCAACGTGGACCAGCCGCGCAACCTCGCGAAGACGGTCACGGTGGAGTAGCGGCGCCACGGCGCGCCGGCGCGGGCGGCGGTGACCGCCGGCCCCGGCGCGCCGTGCCGCCTCAGGCGGCGACGGCGGGCTCGACCGGCGCGACCCACTGGTGCAGGTGCGCGTGCCGGCTCGCCTCCGTGCGGTTGGCGACGCCGAGCTTCCGGTAGATGTTGGACAGGTGGAACTTGACCGTCTGCTCGGTCACCCACAGCGCCTTGGCGATCTGGCCGTTGGTCTTGCCCATCGCGACGTAGCGCAGGATCTCGAGCTCGCGGCCGGTCAGCGGGCAGTCCTGCGCCGGGCCGCCGCGGCGGGGCTCGTAGCGGTACACGACGTTGCCGTCGGTGATCTCGCGCAGGAGCGTGCCGAGGCTGACGGGGTGGATGGCCTTGCAGATGACGGCGCGCGCGCCGGCGTCGAAGGAGGCGGCGACCCGCTCGTCGTCCATGGTCTGGAGCAGGACGAGCGCCATCGCGTCGGGCACGGCGTCGCGGATCTCGCGCAGGCGTGCAGCGGCGAGGTCGGTGTCGCGCATGTCGTCGACGATGACCACGTCGGGGCGGGCGTGCGCGAGCGTCGCGCCGGCCGGGCGGCGGCCGTCGACGTAGCCGACGACGTGGAACCCGGACGTCTGGCGGAGCGCCAGGCGCACGCCGTGGGCGGCGACGGAGCCGTCCGCCACGATCACGAGCCGCTTCATGCCGCCACGCTGCCGTGCCGGGGGGGTGCGAAGGTCAAGACAGCCTCCTTGCCATGCTCAGAGCCCGTCATGCGGCGGCTCTCCTCCCGCGTGCCCGGCGGCCCCGAGGCGCTCGCGCAATCCCTGCAAGAGCGCCTCGACCTGCTTTCCCTCCGCCGCCGACAGCGCCGCGAAGAGCTGCGCGCAGTCGGTCGCGCCCTCCTGGACGGCCTCGTACTCGAACACCCGATAGCGCGCGCGCAGGTCGTACGTGAGCGACAGCGCGTCCATCAGGTTGCGGAGCGTGACGTCGGCCGAGGGCTCCTCGCGGAGCCCGTTGAGGGTGAGGGCGGTCCGGTTGCCTGACACGGCTCCCACTGTCGGGCATCGGCGCGTGGTCGGCAAGGTGAACCGGCCGCGGCGCCCGGGGGCGGTCCTGCCCGGCCGGAGGGGCACGTTCCTGCCCGCCGCGCCACCCCGGCGGGGCATGCCGCTCACCCATTCGTCCAGTGGGCTTGCGGACCGAGTCACCCGCGCCGATGACGTGTTGGGCAAGCTGCACACCGCCACGCCCATGACCACCACCACGACGCTGCCCGACATGGAGGTCGGACCGTCCGAGCTGCGGACGATCCTGGCCGACGACGATCCGCTGGCCCGCCGCGTGATCCGCGACACGCTGCACGCCGCGGGCATCACCGTGGTGGCGGAGGCGGCCAACGGCCGCGAGGCCGTCGAGCTCGCGCTCTTCTACCGCCCCGACGTCGTGGTGATGGACTTCATGATGCCCGAGATGGACGGGCTGGAGGCGACGCGCCGCATCCAGGCCGGCGCCCCGGAGGTCCGCGTCGTCATGCTCACCGGCTCAGCCGACCCGGACCTCGGGCTGCGGAGCCTCGCCGCGGGGGCCACCGGCTACCTCACCAAGGACGTCGAGCTGGACGCGCTGCCGCGCGCGCTGCGCGGGACCCTGCACGGCGAGGCCGCGATCTCGCGGCGCCTCGCGATGAAGCTCGTCGAGCTCTACCGGCGCGAGCAGGCGGGCCGGCAGGGGCTGCGGCCGATCCACTCGCCCCTGACCGACCGCGAGTGGGAGGTCGTCGACCTCGTGTGCTCGGGGGCGACGACGGACGACATCGCGCGCGCGCTCGTGCTGTCGACCGAGACGGTGCGCTCGCACCTCAAGCGGATCTACCGCAAGCTCGGCGTGCGCTCGCGCGCGGAGGCCGTACGGGCGGTGGCCCGGCTGCGCGACGACGAGCCGCTCGCGGCCTGACGGGCGCTAACGCGGCGCCGCCACCCGCCGCGTCGCGCCGAGCTCCTCCCCGACCGCCCGCAGCCACCGCGCCGGCCCTCCGAGCCCGTCGATGCGCTCGAGCTGCTCCCGCATCCGCTCGGACCGCCAGTCGGCGGCGAGGAGGTCGAGCGCGGCGGAGAGCATCATCGCGTGGTGGTCGAGCACGCGGGCGACGACGTCGCGGTGGCGCCGCAGCTCCGCGTCGCCGCACGCCGGCAGCGCCCGGCGCAGCGCGACGAAGCGGCCGGCGAGGACGCCGCCCGGCCGGGCGAGCTCGCACAGGGGACGCTGGGCGCGGACGCCCTCGAGGATGTCCTCGGCGAGGTCCTGGAGCAGCAGCGCCTCGCCGACGATCCGGCGCAGCGCCTCGCGGGCCTCCTCCGTCGCCACCGCCGGCTCGCCTTCCGGGCCGTCGACGAGCACTGCCCGCGAGACGCTGCGCCGCAGCTCCGCGCGGCCTTCCGTCCGCGGCGCCGCCGCGGCGGCGGGGCGATGCCTCCTGAAGATCCGCAGGCCCAGCGCTGGCTCCTCGTGGTGCTTCCGTCCCGAACCGTACCGCTCCGGCGTCGCGCCGGTAAGGTCCGGCGCGGCGTGACCGGCGTCGGCATGGACCTGATCGAGATCGACCGCCTGGAGCGGGCGCTGGCGCGGCGCCCGCGGCTTGCCGAGCGGCTGTTCACCGACGACGAGCGCGCCTTCGCCGCCGCTCGCGGGCAGCCCGCGCGGCACCTCGCGGTGCGCTTCTGCGCCAAGGAGGCGGTGGCCAAGGCGCTGCGACTGCGGGTGTGGGACTGGCGCGACGTCGAGGTCCGCGGCGGGGGCGACGAGCCGCCGTCCGTCCGGCTCGCCGGCGCCGCCGCGGCCCGCGCCCGCGAGCTCGGCGCGTCGCACGTCGAGGTCTCGCTCACGCACTCCAAGGGAATGGCGGGCGCGGTGGCGGTGGTCGTGTGACCGACCTGCCGTGGCTCGAGCCGCTGCCCGGCGCGGAGCTGATGCGGGCGACCGACCGCTGGGCGATCGAGGAGCAGGGCATCCCGAGCCTCGGGCTGATGGAGCGCGCGGGGGAGGGACTGGCGCGCGTGGTCGCGCACGTCGTGCCCGAGGGGCCGATCGCGATCGTGTGCGGGAAGGGCAACAACGGCGGGGACGGCCT
>DATMVH010000665.1:0-8438 GCA_035563395.1 Solirubrobacteraceae bacterium | reverse complement strand
CGCGCAGCGCGCGACCGGGCGCCCGGCCCGGCCACTGCAGCGCGTTGTGCTCGCTGGCCGCGAGTGGGATGCCGTCCGGCACGGCGCGCGCCGCCGCCCACCATCCGCCGAACATGTGCGCGTGGACGAGATCCTCGTGGTCGAGCGCGTCCGCGAGCCGCTCGGCGAAGGCGCTCCGGCGCGCGTACTGGAGCGCAGGACCGCCGCCGAGCACCTCGACCTCGATGCCGTGCGCCCGGAACGGCGCCAGGCCTGCGCGGGTCGCGTGCCCGGCCAGCCAGCGCGTCTCGATGCCGTGGGCGCGCAGCGCCAGCGAGAGGCGCATCGCGCCGAGCTGCGCGCCGCCGCGCTCGAGCACCGCGATCACGCGCGCCACCCGCATCGGCCTCGAAGCTAGCGGCGGGCGACTCGCGCGGTGTGAACCGCGTGTAGAGCTGCGCCGGGCGCCGGGGCGCGCGCTGAAGCGTGACGATCAGGTCCGCCATTCCCGCACGCGCCGGCTGCGCGCGCAGATGCCGACGAGGAACGCGAGCGGGACGAGCACGAGGACGAAGGCGGTCACCTCCTCGCCGGCCGGCATGAACTCGCCCGTGGCGAGCCGGTACAGGCCCTGGCCGCCGAGCACGAGACAGGCGATCGCGCCCGTGACCGTGGGGAACAGGAGCCGCGCAGCGGTGGGGCGACGATCGTCCGGCGCCGCAGCGCACGCCGCGGCGAGCACCGCCCGCGTCGCGCTCGAGCCGCGCTGGAGCGTGTCGATCGCGTCGGCGAGCTCCGGACCGGTCGTGACGCGGAGCACGCTCTCCGCGCCGGGAACGGCGACCGCGTGCGCGCCGTCTTACGATGCCGGTCGTGACCGGCTCCCCTTCCTCCGGGCACCCGGTGACCCCGCTCGCCGACGCCGCGCGAGCCATCCTCGCCGCCAACTGGACGGGCCGCTCGACCGTGCCGTCGCGCACGCTGTACCCCCACCAGTGGAGCTGGGACGCGGCCTTCAACGCGATCGGGTGGTCGCACGTGGACCCGGCGCGCGCCGCGCAGGAGCTCGAGTCGCTGCTGGGCGCGCAGTGGGACGACGGGCGCATCCCGCACATCGCCTTCCACGCCGGCGTGCCGGAGGAGGCCTACTTCCCCGGGCCGGCGTTCTGGCGCCACGGCGCCACCTCGGGGATCACCCAGCCGCCGGTGCACCCGGTCGCGGCGCTCGAGGTCGCGCGGCGCGGCGCCGGTCCCGCCTTCCTGGAGCGCGTCTATCCCCGGCTGGCCGCGCAGCACGACTACCTCGCCCGCTCCCGCGACGCGCGCGGCGCGGGCCTCGCGGCGATCGTCCACCCGTGGGAGTCCGGCCTCGACAACGCGCCGGCGTGGGACGAGCCGCTCGCGGCGGTGGACGCCTCCGGCGTGTCGCCGTACCGGCGGCGCGACCTCGACCACGCGGATCCGGCGGACCGCCCGAGCGACGCGGCCTACGACCGCTACGTGCTCCTGGCCGAGCGCTATCGCGAGCGCGGGTACGAGGACGGCGACCTGCGGGCCTGGAGCCCGTTCCTCGTCGAGGACCCGCTGTTCAACGCGCTCTACCTCGCGGGGGCGCACGCGCTCGCGGAGATCGCGGCGCGCGTCGGCGCCGACCCCGCGCCTCACCGGGCGGCGGCGGAGCGCATCCACGCCGCGCTGGTGGACCGCCTGTGGGACGAGGAGCACGGGCGCTTCGCACCGTACGACCTCGTGGCGGAGCGGTTCGTCGACCGGCGCTCGATCGTGTCGCTCGCGCCGCTGCTCGATCCCGATCTGCCCGCCGAGCGGGTGGACCGGCTCGCGTCGGAGCTCGCGTCCGAGCACTTCTGGGACCCGGACGGCGCCGGGGTCACGAGCTACGACCGGCTGGCCGGCGACTTCGAGCCGCGCCGCTACTGGCGCGGGCCGGCATGGGCCAACACCAACTGGCTGCTGGCGCGAGGGCTGCGCGCGCACGGCCGCGGCGACCTCGCCGCCCGGCTGGACGAGGCGACGCTGTGGCTGGTCGAGCGCGGCGGCTTCTGCGAGTACTTCGACGCGCGGACGGGCGAGGGCCACGGCAGCCGCGACTTCAGCTGGACGGCGGCGCTCGTACTCGACATCCTCGAGCGCTGAGCCAGGAGCCGCGCAGCGCGACCGGTCGAGCTCCTCCGCGACGGCGCGCAGGTGCGCCTCGAGCTCGTCGAGCAGCTCGCGACACGCCGGCCGAGAGCCGCTCCCCGGGGCGGTTCACGATCGCGAACGTGTCGTACAGGGCGGGGCTGAACGGCGCGGTGCTCAAGCCCGCCGGGTAGTACGGCGCGTGCGTGTACGACGCGCTCCCGTGGCGCGAGCTGCGGGCGCACTACACGGCGGTCGCGGCGCGATCGGAATCCCGATCATGTACTACAACCTGCCGAGCGCGACCGGGGTCACGCTCACCGCGGCCCAGCTGCGGGAGCTTCCGGTGACCTCGCTGAAGGACACGGGCGGCGACGCCGTGCTCGCCACGGAGCTCATCCAGACCGGTGGCCCGGCGCTCCTCAACGGCTGGGACACCCTGACGTTCGCCGCGCTCGCCGCGGGCGTCCGCGCCGTCGTGTGGGGAGTCGGCTCGATCGTGCCCGAGCAGTGCGTCGAGCTGCACCGGCTGCTGATCGACGACCTCGACCTCCCCGCCGCCCGCGAGCTGTGGGCGCGGCTGTGGCCGCTGTGCCGGTTCCTCGAGTCGCGGAGCTACCCGGCCGCCGTCAAGACCGCCTGCCGGCTCATGGGCGACACCACCGGCCCGGTCCGCGCGCCGCTCCTCCCCCTCGACGACGCCGCGACCAGCGAGCTCTCCGGGCTGCTCGAGCGCGCGACCCTCTCCGCTAGCGCCCGGTGAGCCGCGCGCGGACGAGCAGGACGTCGTGGTCGGCGTGCGTCGCCGGCACCACCTCGGCCGACGGGAAGCGAAGCGCGGCGCTTCCGTACACATGCTGCAGCCCGGGGGCCTGCCGGGCGGACTCGTCGGTGCGGGTCCACACGCCGTCGGGGGCGCAGGAGCGGAGGCGGTTGACGTCACCGCCGAAGGTGACGGCGCGGACGGTCGCGCGACGGGCGAGGAGCGCCCCGAGCTCGGCGCACTGCGCGTCGTTGCCGGCGACCTCGATCGCGCTGCGCGTGTTCAGGTGGGCGGTGCACACGTCGACGTCCGCGCGGGTGGTGACGCACAGCCACCGGCGCCGCTCCGGGCCCGCTTGTGCCGCGAAGTCCCGGTTGTCGGTGCCGGCGATGGGGGCCGCGGTGAGCACCGCGTCGCCGAAGAGCCCGCGGCCGCCCGGCTTGACGCAGCGCAGCGGCTCGCCGTCATAGATCACCCGCGAGAAGCGCGCGTGGTACCCGGTCCGCCGGGCGATCAGCTCGACGTCGCTCCGGCATGCCTCGTTCACGGTGACCGCGTCCGGGTGGGCGTCACGGATCAGGGCCACCGCCTCCTCGACCACGGCCGGGTACGCCGCCTTGCGGTAGCAGCCGGCCATGCCGGACAGGCACAGGTTCGTCTGCATCACCGTGTACGTCCGGGCCCGAGGCGCAGCCGCCGACGCCGACGGTTCCCGCCCCGGCGCACCGCCCGGCTCCGACCCGCCGCCGCCGCAGCCCGTCGGGGCGAGCAACACCACGACGGCGACGACGGCGGGCAGGGCCGACCGCCGCCGCGAGCGGACGGCGCATGCGCGGGCCATGAGGTTCACGGTGCCTCGACCGTACATCGCCTCCCGCGGTCTAGCCTGATCCGATGGCGAACGGCGATCGTCCGCGCACCGCCGTCCGCGACTACTACGACGCGAACACCCGGAAGTTCCTGCTCGCCACCGCCGAGCGAACGATCCACCGCGAGCTGTGGGGCCCCGGCGTCACGAGCCGCGCCGAGGCCGCGCACCACGCCCACGCCGTCGTGCTCGACCAGCTCCGTCCCGGCGACCGGCGCGTGCTCGACCTCGGCTGCGGCGTCGGCACCGCCGCGCTGTACCTGGCGCGGCGGCGGCCCGTGGAGGTCGTCGGCGTGTCGATCAGCCCCGCGCAGGTGCGGCTGGCGGAGCGGTTCGCCGCCGGCGCCGGGCCGCTGCAGGGGCGCGTGCGGTTCGCGGTGGCCGACTTCACCGCGCTGCCGAGCGACCTCGCCGGCTTCGACCTGGCATTCGCGATCGAGTCGTTCGCGCACGCCGATCCCGCAGCGGCGTTCTTCGACCAGGCCGCGCGCGCGCTGCGCGCCGGCGGCGCGCTGGTCGTGGTCGACGACGTCCGCGCCGGCGACCGCGACCACCCCGCGCTCGACGACGTCAGGAGCGGGTGGCACGCTCCGAGCCTGCTCTCGGTCGCCGAGGCCGAGGCACTCGCCGCCGGCTCCCGGCTCGCGCTCGTCGCCTCGCACGACCTCTCCTCCTTCCAGCGCCTCGGACGCCCGCGCGACCGGCTCGTCCACGCCGTCCTGCCGCTCCTGCGCCGCGTCCGCAGCCGCTCCGTGTGGGCGCAGTCGCTCGTGGGCGGCGACGCGCTGCAGCGCTGCCACCGCGCCGGCCTGCTCGAGTACCGGATGCTCCGCTTCGAGCGCAGGACGAGCTGATCGCCGCTCCTCGCCGGCGAAGCGCGCGTCGCGGGCCTACGGGCGCGTGCCGGCGACGAGGTACCCGGCGCCGAAGCCGGTCTCCGTGACCTCGAGGCCGGCGACGAGCTCGGCGAGGTGGCTCCACGGCTGCTCGAAGCCCTCGAACGTCGTCACGTACTCGTGGTTCAGCTGCCAGGTCAGGAGGTCGAGCGACGCGCCGTCGAGTCGCCACCACGCGACCCACTTCGAGCCGGCGGCGACCACCCGGGCGCCGGGCTTCAGGTGGCGCAGGACGTTCTCCAGCGCCGGCCGCGACCGGAGGATGTCGTGCGTGGCGCACAGCAGCGCGGCGTCGCCCGCCACGCCCGGGTCGAACTGCTCGGCGGCTGCGCTGATCAGCGTGACGTTGCGCCAGCCGGCGCGGTCGACGCGATCGCGCGCACGGTCGAGCATGTGCGGGCTCAGGTCGATCCCGAGCAGCCGCCCGCCCTCGCCGATCGGCTCCACGAGGCGCGCGAAGTTCAGCCCCGTGCCGCAGCCGACGTCGAGCACGACGTCGGCCGGGCGGAGTGCGAGCCTGTCCACCGCCTGGCGCCGGAACGGCTCTCCGAACTCCGTTCGGCGGTCGTAGCCCGCCGCGGCGGTGCGGTAGCGCGCCAGCGCGCGGCGGCCGTCCGGTGCCCCCAGCGGCAGGCGGCCGACGACCATCCCGACCCGGCGAGCGTTGACCTCTGTGATCGGCGACATCGACTTCCCTCCCGAGCGGTCCCTCGCCGCGTCGTCGGGTCAGGATGCGTCACGGCGGGATACCGCACACCGGCCGAGCGTGCAGCCGTGCCGTTCATGGGCTTACAGCCGCGCGTTCGACCGCGTGGTCACGGCGCAGGACGCACGCGGAGCGCGCCCACGATGGAGTCCCTGCAGATGACCGGCGCGCCTTCGTCCGGTGTATCGTCGACGGAACGGAGTCGTTCGACCACGCGTCGACGCGGCCGGCCGTCATCGCCCGGACGCCGGAACGGAGCACGCACGCATCCCACCACCGAGCACCCCGTCGTCCTCATCCCGGGGTTCCTGTGTGGCGACGTACTCGCTGGCCACCGTCGCGGGCCGCGCTGGAGGCATCCGGTGCGCTTGTCCGGCATCACGTGGAACGCCGACTGCGCCGGGGCCGTCGTGGTGCGACGGCTCGCCCGCGTGGCCGCGGTCGCCGACGCGCACGGCCGCCGCGTGGCCCTCGTCGGCCACAGCCGCGGCGACCTGTTCGCGCGCGTATCGCACGGCGGCGACCGGAGCTCGTGTCCGGCGTCGTCGCGCTCGGCGCACCGCACCGCGACCAGCACCGGGTCCATCCCGTGCTCGTGACGCAGGCGCTGGCGCTCGCGTCGCCGAGCCTCCCGGCGTGCCGGCCTCCTCGGCCGTCGCGCGGCGCGGGACGGTGCCGCGCGCCGTTCCGGCGCGATCAGTCCGCGACCCCGCACCCGACGGTCGGCCTGCTCTCGATCTACTCCCGGCGCGACGGGATCGTGGACTGGCGCGCCTGCCGGGAGGCCGACGGCCGGCACGCGGAGGTCACCGCCTCCCACTACGAGATGCCCGAGCACGGCCCGACCACCGGCGCGATCGTGTCCGCGCTCACGGGCTTCGACGTGCAGCGGCGCTGAGCGCGGGCCGAGCGCGGGATCGACCTCAGAGCGGGCAGCCGCACGAGCGGCGCACCCGCAGCTCGAGCGGCACGCGCACCGTCTGCGCCGGCCGGGAGCCGTCGGCGCCGCGCCGGAGCGCGCCCACCAGCAGCTCGGCCGCGCGGCGACCGAGCTCGGCGTCGTGGCGATCGAGCGACGTGACCGGGGGATCGATTAGGTGGGCGTACGGCGGCTCGTCGAAGGACACGAGCGCCAGGTCCTCGGGCACGCGCACGCCGAGCTCGCGCGCCGTCTCGAGCGTTCCGAGCGCGAGGACGTCCGTGCCCGCGACGATCGCCGTGGGCCGCTCGTTGAGCCGCAGCAGCTCGCCCGCGGCCGCGCGCGCGCCCTCCAGGAAGCCGCGCTCGTCGCTCGTGCGGATGAACCGGGCCGGGAGCGGCAGGCCGGCGTCGCCCACTGCCGAGCGGAAGGCCTCCAGGCGCTCGCGGCCGACGAAGATGCGCGGCGCCTGCCCTTCCTCGTTCGTCTCCGGCGGCCCGATGTAGGCGATGTGCCGGTGCCCGTGGTCCCGCACGAGGTGGTCGACGAGCAGCCGCAGGCCCGCGCCGTTGTCCAGCGCCACGCCCGCGATGCCCGCCCCCGGCACCACGTCGTCGAAGAACACCGTCGGCACGCCGACGTCCTCGTAGCCGCCGTAGCTCGACAGCAGCAGCCCGACGACGCGCTTGGACCGCAGGGTCTGCAGCTCCGCGCGCTCGCGCGCCGCCGTGCGCTCCGTGTTGACGACGAGCACGTGGTAGCCGGCCGCCTCCAGCACCTCCTGCGCGGCCTTCAGCACGGCGGCGTAGAACGCGCTCCCGACGTCGGGCAGGACGACGCCCACGGCCGACGACGCGCCCACGCGGAGCGACCGGGCGAGCTCGTTCGGCTCGAAGGCGAGGCGCCTGGCGGCGGCCCACACGCGCTCGCGGGTCGCCGGGCTCACGTAGCCGGAGCCGGCCATCGCGCGCGAGGCCGTCGAGCGCGAGACGCCGGCCGCCGCGGCGACGTCGGCGATCGTCGGTCGTCCACCGTTCGTCATCTGAGCTGCCACCCGCGCGAACGTACCCCTTCCTTGACAGCCACTCGCCGCGGCGAGTACGTTTACCAGCTTTCTGGGATCGATCCCAGAAAGCCGTGACGCCCACCCAGGGAGCTGACGTGAAGATCGGCCTCAACATGGACAGCCTCGGCCGCATGTCCCTCGACGCGGCGCTCGACGTCGCGGCGGGCCTCGGCATCGCCTGCGTCGAGTTCCCCACGGGCGCCTGGTCGTCCGCGCCGCACGCCGACCTCGACGCGCTGCTCGAGAGCGAGGCGGCGCGGGACGAGCTGCTCGGGCGCGTCCGCGACCGCGGCCTGTCCATCAGCGCGCTCACCTGCAACGGCAACCAGCTCGATCCCGTCGGCGGTCCTGCGCACGACGACGTGACGCGCAAGACGATCGCGCTGGCGCCGCTCCTCCGCGTCGACCGCGTCGTGCTGATGTCGGGGCTCCCCGGCGGGCCCGGCGACCGCTTCGCGAACTGGATCGTCGTCGCCTGGCCGCCCGAGGCGCAGGCGGTGCTCGAGCACCAGTGGGAGGTGGTGACCGCGTACTGGCAGGGGCTCGCGGAGCATGCGGAGGAGCACGGCGGCATCCGCCTGTGCATCGAGATGCACGGGCAGCAGCTCGTCTACAACGTCCCCTCTTTGCTGCGCCTGCGCGAGGCCGCCGGCCCGCTCGTCGGCGCCAACTACGACCCCAGTCACCTGATGTGGATGGGCGCCGACCCGATCGCCGCCATCGACGCGCTCGGCGACGCGATCTTCCACGTCCACGCGAAGGACACGAAGCTCGAGCCCGCCCGCGTCGCGCTCACCAGCCGGCTCGAGAACCTGCCCAACGCGGACGCCGCGGGGCGGTCGTGGAACTACGTCACGCTCGGCTACGGGCACGACGACGCCTTCTGGCGCTCGTTCTGCCTGGCGCTCCGCCGGATCGGCTACGACGACGTGCTCTCGATCGAGCACGAGGACCAGCTCCTGACGCCGGTCGAGGGAGTCACCAAGTCCGTCGAGCTGCTGCGCCGCGTCATGCCGGTCGAGCCGGTGTGACGCCGGCGACGCCGCGGGCCGCCGCCGCGGGCCGGCGCGAGCGACAGCGGCGGCTCGACCCGCGCGCGGAC
>DATMVH010000664.1:0-3630 GCA_035563395.1 Solirubrobacteraceae bacterium | reverse complement strand
GCTGCCGGACGTCACCCCGCCGCTGTGGCAGGCCGCCGACCTCGCCGTCGTGTGGCTCGCGATGGCGCTGCCGGTGGTGCGGCTCGCCGCGCGGCGGCCGACGCGGGTCGACCTCGCGCTGCTGGCCGTGCGCGCGGCGCTCCTCGGCGGGCTCGCCGGATCCTACGCGCGGCGCGGCGCGCCGTTCTGGCTCTCGCCGCTCGCCGATCCGGCGACCGCGGTGCGCCTCACGTGGTCGGCGCTGCGGCCGGCGCGGACGTGGCGCGGGCGGACGTACCCGCGCTAGAGGTACCCGCGCAGGAAGCCGACCGCCGCCGGGACCTCCGCCTCGCCGAGGCCGTGGAGGACGAGCGGGCCGTCGTAGCCGGCCTCGCGCAGCAGCGAGACGTACAGCCCGTAGTCGAGCGCGCCGCGCCCGGCGGCGACGACGGTCCCGTCCGGCCGCACGTCCTTCGCGTGGGCGAGCACGAGGGCGTCGCCGAGCAGCGCGACCGCCGCCCGCAGCGTGTCGCCCTGGCGGCCGAGCTCACCCGGCCGGATCAGGTTCGCGGCGTCGAGCACGACGCGCAGCCGGGGCGATCCGATCTCGTCGAGCAGGCGGCGGCCGGCGGCGGCGTCGACCACGACGTTGTTGTGCTCCGGCTCGAAGGCGAGGACGACGCCGTGGCGCTCGGCGACCGCGACGGCGGCACCGATGGACTCGACCGCGTCGCGCCACGCGGCCGGCGTGCCGTTGTCGGGGTGCGCGCGCCACATGTCGTCGCGGTCGCGCGTGCCGGTGCAGAGCGTCACCACGCGCGTGCCGAGCCGCGGCGCGGCCGCGATCAGCTCGGCGAGCGCCGCAGCGCCGTCGCGGCGCACGCCGGCGTCGGGATGGGCCATGTTGTAGGTGCCCGAGACGGCGGCCATCTCGAGCTCCCGTTCCGCCACCGCCGCGCGCACGGCGTCCGCGAGCGCCGCGGGGATCGCCGGCGGCAGCGACGGCCCGCCGGTGAGCGCGAGGTTGAACTGGATCGCGCGTACGCCGCTCGCGAGCACCGCGTCGAGCGCGTCCTCGAGCGCCGGGCGGGCGAAGGTCTTCGCGAAGATCCCCAGCCGCATCAGTCCCGCTCCACCGCGACCTCGCTCCCGCCCGCCGCGACGGAGCGCTCGACGGCGTCCATCACGCGCATCGCGGCGAGCCCCGCCTCCACGTCCGCGCCGACCTGCGGCGCTCCGGTGAGGATCGCGTCGGCGAAGCCCTCGACCTGCCGGCGCCAGAAGTGCGCGTCCTCGCCCAGCGGCCGCCGGTACTGGCGGTCCCGCGCCGAGAAGCACTCGACCTCGCTCGCGCGGTGGTACCAGGGCAGGAAGCTGCGGGCGACGACGCTGCCGCGCTCGCCGTAGACCTGGAAGCCCTCGTGCCAGTCCATCTGGACGGACATCGTGAGGTCGAGGTGGCCGATCGCCCCGTCGGCGAACCGGACGCCCGCGAACCAGCAGTGCGCGCCGCCGCGCTCGGCGAGCGTCGCGCTCACCGAAGCGATCGCCCGGCCGGCGAGGAACTGCGCCGTGTCGATCAGGTGGCTCCCGTGGCCGATCAGGTAGTAGCGGCGCAGGTCGCGCTTCGGCTCGCCCGCCGGCCGGCGCGCGTGCTCGCTCGTCCGCGGGACGGGCTGGAGCGTGTCGGTCATCTCGTAGCGGAAGGCCGAGTCGCAGTACCACGCCTTGAGCGCGATTAGCTCGCCGAGCTCGTCGCGCACGAAGTCCCGCGCGAAGGCGATGCCGGGGTCGAAGCGGCGCATGGTCCCGACCTGCAGGACGAGCCCGCTCGCCCGCACGTCGTCGCGGAGCGGGAGGCACTCCTCGGTGGTCGCGCCGAGCGGCTTCTCCACCAGCACGTGCTTGCCCGCGCGGATCGCCTCCCGCGCCGCGGCGACGTGGAACTGGTCGGCGATCGCGACCACCACGGCGTCGAGCTCGGGGTCGGCGAGCATCGCCGCGTAGTCCGTGTGGGTGCGGCGCGGGCGGTGGACCGCGCGCATGCGCTCGAGCAGGTCCTCGGCGACGTCGCAGATCGCGTGGAGCTCGGCGTTGCGCGCCTTCTCGATCGCCTCGAAGTGCGCGAACTGGGCGATCGGCCCGGCACCGAGGACGCCAAGGCGCAAGGGCCGCTGCGGGTCCGTGGTCATGGCCGCGGCCAGGCTACGCGGCGGCGCGCTCACGCGGGGCGGCGCGCAGCACGAACAGCGCCCCGATGAGACACATCAGCGCGCCCGTGGCCATCACGTGCTCGACCGGGCCGGCGGCGAGCTGCGCCACGGGAAAGCCGAACACGCCCACGCGCGCGCCCCACTTGAACGACGCGGCGGCGGTCACGGCGAGGCACGCGGCCAGGCACGCGAGCGCGGCGACCGGCGCGAGCGCGAAGGCCCCGCCGACGAAGGTCATCACCGCCTTGCCGCCGCGGAAGCCGGCGAACAGCGGGAACGCGTGGCCGATCATCGCGCCCGCGACGCCGGCGAAGCCGCCCCACCAGCCGGCGAGCGCCAGCCCGAGCAGGCCGGCGAGGAGACCCTTCGCGCCGTCGCCGAGGAAGGCGGGCGCGGCGCGCCGGGCGCCGAGCTGCTCGAGCGCGTTCCAGGCACCCGGGTTGCCGTCGGACGTCCGCCGCAGGTCGACCCCGTGCCGCCGCGCGACGAGCAGCGCGAACGGGATCGAACCGAGCAGGTAGCCCGACAGCGCTGCTAGGACGTATCCCACTCGTGCTCGTCGCTTCCTTCCACCTCACGAGGTACGCGGGGGCGGCCGCGCGGGATGCATTCTCCCGGATGGGCCTGGACCGCCCGCTGCTGCGCCGCACGCCGGGGCTGCGCTTCTGGCGGCTGCTCGGGACGGGGCGGGGAGAGGCGATGACGCTCGGCGGGGACCTGCGGCGCTGGGCGATGTTCGGCGTCTGGGACGGCGACGCCGCGCTCGACGCGTTCCTGCGGGAGTCGCCGGTGGCGGCCCGGTGGCGCGAGCGGGCGGAGGAGCACTACGCGGTGCGGCTGCGGCCCGCGCGGTGGCACGGCGCGTGGGGCGGAGTCGACCCGTTCGCGGGCGCCGCGGCGCAGCCTGCGCCCGACGGCCCGGTCGCCATCCTCACCCGCGCGAGCATCCGCCCGCGCCGGCTGCTCGCCTTCCATCGCGCCGCCGGCGCGCCGGGGCGCGATCTGCTCGCTGCGCCAGGGCGGCTGGCCTCGGTGGCGGCCGGCGAATGGCCCGTGGCGCGGCAGGCGACCTTCTCCCTCTGGCGGTCGCTCGAGGACGCCACGGCGTACGCGTACGGCACCGCCGCCCACCGGGAGGTCGTGCGCCGGACGCGCGCCGGGGACTGGTACGCGGAGGAGCTGTTCGCGCGGTTCGCGGCGTATCGTTCGAGCGGCACGTGGGGCGGCGAGGACCCGCTCGCTTCGGGTAGGAGGAGGGCATGATCCGATACGGCGGCATCGACCTCGGCGGCACGAAGATCCAAGCGGTCGTCACGGACGACCGGCACGAGGTGCTGGGCGCGGCGCGGCACCCGACGCCCACGCGCGGCGGGCCGGCCGACGTGGCGCTGGCGATCGTCGGGGCCCTGCGCGACGCGGCCGCCGAGGCCGGCGCCAC
>DATMVH010000663.1:0-3429 GCA_035563395.1 Solirubrobacteraceae bacterium | reverse complement strand
GCGGCCCCACGCCGGCTGCGCCGCGGCGGCCGCGGTGACGGCGGCGTCGACGTCCTCGCGACCGGACCGCGCCACCAGCGACAGCAGCTCACCGGTCGCCGGCGCGTGCTTCTCGATCGTCTCGCCGGAGGCGGCGGGCCGCTCCTCGCCGGCGATCACGTTGGCGATCGTCTTCGTCGCCGCCTGGGTGCTCATGCCGTGAACCCTCCGTCCACTCGAAGTTCGTGCCCCGTGACGTAGCGCGACGCGTCGGAGGCGAGGAAGACCAGCGGCCCGCGCAGGTCGCCGGGCTCGGCCATGCGACCGAGCGGCACGCGCGCGTTGTACTTCGCCAGGAACTCGGGGTCCTGGCCGCCGCGCACGCCGCCGGGCGACAGCGCGTTGACCCGCACGCCGTGCGGGCCCCAGAGGCGCGCGAAGTAGCGCGTGAGCTGCAGCACGCCCGCCTTGGACGCCGCGTACGCGGCCGGCTTGACGAACCCCGGGAGGTGGTCGTAGAAGCGCGGCTCGGGCGCCACCGTGGCGTACAGGGAGCCGAGGTTGACGATCGACCCGCGCCCGGCCGCGACCATCGCCGGCCCGAACGCCTGGATCGCGTTGAAGGTGCCCGCGAGGTTGACGTCGACCGTGCGGCGAAAGCCCTCGAGCGTCTCGGCGCCGCCCGCCGCCGGGTCGGGCGGCTGGTCGATGCCCGCGTTGTTGACCAGCACGTCGGGTGTGCCGTAGCCGGCCTCGATCCGCTCGCGCGCGGCGTCGAGCGCCGCGCGGTCCGTCACGTCGGCGGCGACCACGCGCTCGCCTTCCTGCAGGTCGACGCCGACCACCGTCGCGCCCGCCTCGGCCAGCGCGCCGATCCACACCGGGCCGAGCCGCCCGGACGCTCCCGTGACGACCGCGACCGCGCCGGCGAGCGGGCCGGTGCTAACGGTCGCCATCCGCGCGGCCGGCCGCCGCGGGCGCCTCCGCCTCCGGGAGCGGCTCCTCGAGCAGCTCGAAGGTCAGCGAGGTGTCGGCGGCCACGGGGTGGCGCAGCGTGCGGCCGACGACCCGGTCGAGCTCGTACGGCGGCAGCCCGTCGCCGGGCGACTTCATCGCCACGTCCTCGAGCCGGAGGACGTGCCCGGCGGGCAGCGGGCGCGCCGCGACGAGCTTCTTCGCCATCTTGATGATCGGCTCCGTCTCGCTCGGATACATCGTCTTCATCCCGTCGCCGAGCGCGAGCCGCGTGCGCCGCAGGTCGCGCACCATCTTGCGCAGGCCGACCGGCTCGAGCGAGAAGCGGTGGTCCGTGCCCTTCAGCGCGCGGTTGAGCGTGAAGTGCTTCTCGATGATGCGGGCGCCGAGCACGTAGGCCGCGACGGCCATGGCGATGCCGTTGTCGTGGCTCGACAGGCCGACGACGGAGGACGGGAAGCACTCGCGGTAGGTGGTGATCACGCGCAGGTCGAGCTCGGTCCACTCCGCCGGATAGCCCGCGGTGCACTGCAGGAGCGCCACCTGCGGGTTGAGCTCGGCGACCGTCTCGTAGCCGCGGCGGACGTCGTCGAGCGTCGCCCCGCCCGTGGAGAGGATGATCGGCTTGCCGGCCGCGGCCACGTGCCGCAGGAGCGGCGTGTTGACGAGGTCGGCCGACGCGATCTTGTAACAGGGCATGTCGAGCTCGGCGAGGAAGTCCGCCGACGCGAGATCGAACGCCGTGGCGAAGAACGTGATCCCGATCTCCGCGGCGTAGGCCTTCAGCTCCTCGTACTCCGCCCGCCCGAACTCGAGGAACTCGCGGTGCTCGCCGTACGTCGCGCCGTAAGAGTTCTCGTTCTCGTACGGCTTGTTGTACATCTCGCGCGTGTAGAGCCCGCGGTTGTCGCGCTTCTGCAGCTTGACGGCGTGAGCGCCCGTCGCCTTCGCCTCGTCGAACAGCTCCTTCGCCTTCTCGACCGAGCCCTGGTGGTTGTGGCCGATCTCGGCGATGACGAAGCAGTCGCCGTCGTCGGTGATCTCGAAGTCTTCGATGCGCAGCGCGCGCTGGGCGTGGTCCTTGGGTGACACGAGACGTGGTCCTTCCGGGTCGGCAGTCGGCGGGCCGCGGGAGAGGGCCTCGGTGACTCTCAACGGACGGCGGCGCCAGAGGATGCGCTGCCGGCGGGCGATTGTAGACGGCGGCGCGCGAGCGCTGGGTATCGTGACGCGCGATGTCGAGGCCCGAGGTGCCCGTGGCGCTGCGCCGGCTCGTCGTCGCGGTCCTGCTCGCCGGAGCGTCGTGGGCCCTCCTCCTGCCGCCCTTCGAGGCGCCGGACGAGGACGCGCACTTCGCGTACGTCCAGACGGTGGCGGAGCTCGGGCGGCTGCCGCGCGAGGACGCCCGGCGCGCGCTCGAGGCGGAGAAGGCGACGGAGCAGGACCGGGCGGAGCTGGCGAGCGGGTTCCGCGACTCCTCGCAGCGGATCGAGATGCGGCCGAACTGGGATCCGCGCGCGGAGGCGCGCTGGGACGCCGAGCAGGCCGCGTTGCCGGACGCCGCGCGCGCCGACGGCGGCGGGCTCGGCCGCGCCGGCGGCAACCCGCCGGGCTACTACCTGTACGCGTCCGTCCCCTACCTGGCGGCGGAGTCGGCGGGCCTCTTCGACCGGCTCTACCTGATGCGGCTGTGGTCCGTCCTCCTGCTCGGGCTGCTCACCGTGGCCGGCTGGCTGCTGGCCGGCGAGCTCGTCGGCCGCGACCGCACGGCGCAGCTGCTCGCCGCCGCCGTCTGCGGCCTCGCGCCGATGGCCACCTTCGTCTCGGCCACGGTCTCGCCGGACGCGCTCGTCTACCCGCTGTGGGGCTTCGCCTTCTGGCTCGCCGTCCGGGTCGCGAGGCACGGACCGCGGCGGCGGGACGTCATCGCGCTCGCCGGCGTGCTGGCCGCGGCGCTCGCCGTCAAGGTGGTCGGCGTCGCGCTGCTGCCCGGCGTGGTCTGGGCCTTCGTGTGGCGGCGGGTGCCCGTGCGCCACGTGCTGGCGGGCATCGTCGCGGCGGCGGTCGTCGCGGCGCTCGTCGTTCCCGGCGGTCCGCGCCGCTTCGCGAGCTACCTGTGGCAGTTCTACGTCCCCTTCGACGCCGGCACGAACGTGCTGCCGCAGCTCGCGCCGTGGCCGCTGCGCGACGTCTGGCTGGAGGGCACGGTCGCCGCCTTCGGGTGGCTCGAGGTGCGCCTGCCGTGGTGGTGCTACGCCGCCGTGGCGCTGCTCGGCGCCGTCGTGCTGGTCGCGGCGCTGCGGCGCATGGACCTGCGCCGCGACATCGGCGTGCTGCTCGTCTTCGCCCTGCCGGCGATCGCGCTCGTCGCCGGGCTGCACCTGACGGAGGAGTGGTTCCTCGTCCGCGAGCGCGCCGGCTTCACGCAGGGCCGCTACCTGCTCCCGCTGCTGCCCGTCGCCGGCGCGGCGGTCG
>DATMVH010000662.1:0-3302 GCA_035563395.1 Solirubrobacteraceae bacterium | reverse complement strand
CGGCGTCGGGCGGCGGCGGCGGGGAGCCGGAGGGCGCGAGCTGCCCGGCGGCGAACGCGAACAGCACGGCGACGAGCAGCGCCGTGAGGGCGGCGACGGCGGTCACGCGCCAGAGGTGCCGGGGCGGAAGATGCGAGACGTGCACCGGAGCCTCCTCTCGATCGAAGTCGTTCGAGGTTGGAATAGGCCGCGCGCGCGGCGTTGCAAGCCCTGAGAAAGGTCATTCGCCCCAGGCGGCGGCGAGCTTCGCGAGCGCGCGCTGCTCGAGCTGGCGCACCCGCTCGCCGCTCAGGCCGAGGCGCTCGCCGATCTCGCGCCGGCTCGCCTCCGGCTCGCCGAGGCCGAAGCGCGCCCGCAGGATCGCCCGCTCGCGGTCGGACAGGCTCGCCAGCAGCGTGTGCAGCTCGGCGATCTCGATCGCGGCGAGCACTCGCTCGTACTCGCCGTCGGCCAGCGGGTCGGCGACGAGGTCGCCGAAGACGCCGACCTCGTCGCCGTGCGCGGTCACCGGCTGCTCCAGCGACCGCGGGGCGCGCTCCGTGGCCAAGAGCGCGTCCACGTGGTCGAGGTCGAGCCCGGTCCGCTCGGCGAGATCCGCGCGTGTCGGGCGCCGCCCGTCCCGGGTGGCCTCCCCGTGGGCGTCCTTGAGCCGGGCGAGCTGCCGCAGGGCGCGGTCGGACAGGACGACCGGCCGCGTGAGCTCGGAGACGAGCTGCTGCATCGCGTGGCGCACCCACCACGTCGCGTAGCCCCATAGCGGCGTCGGCCGGCCCGGATCGAAGCGCTCCAGCGCGCGCAGGAATCCCACCACTCCCTCCTGGAGCAGCTCGACGCGCTGGACGGTGCCGCCGCGATACGTCCGCGCCGCGCCGGCGATCAGCGGCATGTGCGCCTCCACGAGCCGCGCGCGCGCCGCCACGTCACCGGTCTTCGCCGCGCGGACGAGCGCGTCCTCCACCTCCGGCGGCAGCACGCGAGCGCGCTCGAGCGAGTCGGCGTACGTCGCGTCGGCGAGTGGCCGCTCGGGGGAAGGACGGCCGAGGTCACGCGTCAGCGCGCGGTCCAGCCGCCGCCCGCGCTCGACCTCTTCGCGAAGCTCCTCGGGGCGCTCCGCCGCGTCGCCCTGCCGCTCCATCATCGCCGCACGGGGATTCTGGCGCGTCCGTGCAGCCGGCCGATCCACCGCCAGATCGACGACGAAGCAGGTGGCTCCGACTGCGGGAGCGGGTCCGACGCGGCGCACGGACGCTGCGCGAGCGGCTCCGGCCGCCGGCGCTCGGTCCCCCGCCGCCGCGCGGCGTCGTCGCCGCGGAAGGCGGGTCAGGGCCAGAGCAGCCGCTCGAGCCCGACGGTGAGGCGGTCGGGCAGCTCGCCCACCCGGCGGACGGCGAGCAGGACGCCGGGCATGAAGCTCGTCCGGTCCGTCGTCACGTGCCGGAGGGTCAGCGTCTGTGCGACGTCGCCGAGGATCACGTCCTGATCGGCGACGAGACCCGGCAGCCGGACGGAGTGGATCGGCACGTCGCCGTCCATCAGCGCCGCGGTGCGCTTCGCCGTCCCCGACGGCGCGTCGAGCTTCGCGGGGTGGTGGTACTCGACGATCTCGGCCGCCGCCATGTGCTTCGACGCCTCCGCCGCGAAGCGCATCAGCAACACGGCGCCGATGGCGAAGTTGGGGGCGACGAAGGCGTTCGCGTCCGCCTTCTCCGCGATCTCCCGCAGAGCCTCGAGGTCGAAGCCCGTGGTGCCGATCACGACGTGCCGGCCGGCGCCGAGGGCCGCGCGCGCGTTCGGCACCGCGGCGTCGGGGCGCGTGAAGTCGACCAGGACGTCGCAGCCGTCGAGGACCTCCTCCACCGCGGTCCCGAGCCCGGGACCGGCGCGTCCTGCGAGGGTCATGTCCCCGGCGGCCTCGACCGCCGCGCAGACCGCCTGTCCCATCCGCCCCGCGGCGCCCGCCACCGCGACGCGCAGCGTCATGCCGCCACGGGCTCCGCGCCGGGGCAGACCGGCTCCACCGACGCGCGGAAGGCCTCCTCGGACGGGCCGATGCCCGCCGCGGAGAGGCGGCCGGGGGCCCACAGCTCGTCGACCAGCTCGCGCAGGTCGTCCATCGAGACGGCGTCGATGCGGTCCATGAGCTCGTCCGCCTCCAGCAGCGGGAGGTCGTACAACGTCGACGCGCCGAGGCGGTTCATGCGGGCCGACGAGGACTCCAGCGCGAGGACGACCCGCGCCTTGACGTTCTCGCGGGCGCGGGACAGCTCCTCGGGCGAGACGAGCTCGTGCCGCAGGCGCTCGAGCTCCGAGGCGACGACCTGCATGGCCTCGGCGAGGTTGTCCGGCCGCGTGCCGACGTACAGCCCGATCTGGCCGGTGTCCGTGTACTGGCCGGAGAAGGAGTAGACCGAGTACGCCAGGCCGCGCTCCTCCCGCACCGCCTGGAACAGCCGGGAGGACGACAGGCCGCCGAACACCGCGTCCAGCACGCGGACCGCGAAGCGGCGCTCGTCGCTGCGCGGCAGCCCGGGCGCGCCCAGGCACACGTGCACCTGCTCGGTGTCCTTGCGCTGGAACCGGACCTGCGCCCGCGGGCTCGCCGGCGCGGGCTCGGGCACGGGCGCCACCGCGCCCGCCCGCAGGCCGCCGAGCGTCTTCTCGGCGAGCTCCACCACCTGCTCGTGGTCGACGGAGCCCGCGGCGGCCACGACCACGGAGGACGGCACGTAGCGGCTCGCGTGGAAGGCCGCGATGGCGTCGACCGGCGTGTCGCGGATCACCGGGGCGCGGCCGATGATCGGCCGCCCCAGCGGGTGGTCGCCGAAGACGGAGCAGCCGAGGACGTCGAACACCGTGTCCTGCGGGTCGTCCTCGTACATCGCGATCTCCTCGAGCACGACCTCGCGCTCGGGGTCGACGTCGCGGAACGCGGGGCGCCACACCATGTCGGCCATGACGTCGAACGCGCGCGGGAGGTGCTGGTCGAGCATGCGCGCGTAGACGGTCGTGCCCTCCTTGTCCGTCCCGGCGTTGAGCTCCGCGCCCATCTCGTCGAAGAGCTCGTCGATCTGCGCCGAGCGGTACCGGTCCGTGCCCTTGAACAGCATGTGCTCGAGGAAGTGCGAGAGGCCCGCCTCCGCCACGTCCTCGCCGCGCGAGCCGGCGCCGATGTAGAACCCGAGCGCCGCGGATCGCACGGAGCTCATGCGCTCCGTCACGACCCGCAGCCCCGAATCCAGCGCGGTGAGCGTGTGCTCGGGCAACCGGGCCTGCTAGCCCCGGTCGGGGTCGCGATCGGCGCG
>DATMVH010000661.1:0-4497 GCA_035563395.1 Solirubrobacteraceae bacterium | reverse complement strand
AGCGCGTGGCGGGAGACCTCCGCGCGCTGGCCGGGCAGCGCCGGCGTGAGGATCTCGTAGCGGTGCCCGCCCGCGCCGCCGCCGCGGCGCTCGTGCGCGCGGACGATGCTGACCGCGCCGTCCTCGTCGAGCCGCAGCAGCTGCGACAGGCGCAGGTCGAGCCCGCGGGCGATGCGCGCCGCGACCTGCAGGGTCGGGCTCGTCTCGCCGCGCTCGACCTGCGACAGCATGGGCGCGGACACGCCGCAGCGGGCGGCGAGGTCGCGCAGCGAGAGCCCGCCGGCCTCTCGCAGGGCCTTGACGCGCGGGCCGAGCAAGGCGAGCGCCTCGTCCGTCATACGCGTGTACGCTATCACGTACAGGGGTCTTCTGCATCACCCGGCGGGCTCGAGGATCCTCGGATCGGCGACCTCGCGCCCGCGGCGGAAGAACTCCGGGTGCGCGCGGCGCCAGAGGAACATCAGCACGACGCCCATGAGGAGGAACCCGAGGCCGATGACCAGCGGCGGGCCGAGGCCGAGCCACGAGTCCCCGGACTCCGAGTTCTCCGGCTTCGAGAGATCGACGCACGACCGGACGAAGACGTAGGTGAGGATCACCGCGCCGAGCCCCGGGCCGACGCCCACGAGCAGGAAGGCCTTCACCGAGCGGGTGATCTGGCGGCGGTAGTAGACGACGCACGCGAACCCGGTGAGGCCGTAGTAGAAGGCGATCATCAGGCCGAGCGCGGCGATCGAGTCGAACAGGATGTTCTCGCTCACGATCGTCAGGCCGACGTACCAGGAAATCGACAGGCCGCCCATGAGCCACGTGCCGACGTGCGGCGTGAGGAACCGCGGGTGGATCTCGCCGAGGAACCGCGGAAGCGCGCCCGACCGGGCCATGGACAGGCTCGTGCGCGTCGTGGGCAGGATCGTGGTCTGCGTCGAGGCGGCGGCCGACGTGAGCACGGCGACGATGAGGATCTTGTCCCACGGGCTGCCGAAGACCTGCTCCCCGAGGACGGAGAGGACGTCGTCGGCGTTGTCGACCAGCACCTCCGTGCCGCCGTAGGCCTGCGCGGCGACCGCCACGACCACGTAGATCGCGAGGAGGATCACGGTGGCGGCGAGCGCGGCCTTGCCGGGGCCCTCGTGGGAGTTCCGGCTCTCCTCGTTGACCGTCACCGTGCTGTCCCAGCCCCAGTAGATGAAGATGGCGATGAGCACGCCGGAGATCAGCGCCGAGGTCGAGTCGATCTCGAACGGGTTGAGCCAGGACAGGCTCGGATCGAGCGCGGCCGGCCCGGCGTCGCCCGCCGCGACCCTCACCAGCGCGATCACGGCGAAGAGCGCGAGCGTGACGATCTCCGCGCCGAGCAGGCCGACCTGCGTGCGGGCCGACAACTCGATGCCGCGGACGCAGATCCACGTCATCAGCGCGATCCACAGCACGCCGACGAACGTCACCGCCGCGGTCGACTCCGCCGCCGACTGCCAGCCGACGAGCAGGAAGGAGTAGAGCCCCGCGATCTGGGCGAGGTTCGCCATGACGATGACGTCGGCGACGATGATCGCCCAGCCGCCGATCCAGCCGGCCCACGGCCCGAGCGCGCGCGTGCCCCACGCGAAGGTGGTGCCGCAGTCCGGGTCCGCGCGATTGAGGTAGTAGTAGGCCGACGCGATCAGCAGCATCGGGGCGAACGCCACGAGCAGCACCGCCGGCGCCTGCACGCCGACGCCCGCGATCGCGACGACGAACCCGAGCGAGGCCGCGAGCGAGTAGCCCGGCGCGGTGGACGCCACGCCGATGACGACGCTCGACACGAAGCCGAGCGCGTCCGCCTTCAGTCCCTTGCCGCCCGCGGCCGCGGCGGCGGGCTCGGGCGATGTCGCCGTTTCCATCGCCACATATTGCGCGACGCGCCGGGATCCGGTGGAACCGGACCCCGGCCGGAGGACCAGTGCGGTGCCGGGCCGGCGTCAGGGCGCCGGGCTGAGCTCGGCCGCCGGCTCGCGCGGCGCCTCGGCCTCGGCCGCCGCGAGCACCTTGCGCTCCGCGTTGGCCAGGGCGCGCACGTAGGCCTGCGCCGCCGCCTCGATGATGTCCGTCGACACGCCCTGGCCGGCCGCGGACTGGCCCGCGAGCTCGAGCACGACGCTCGCCTCGCCGAGCGCGTCCTGGCCGCCCGTCACGGCGTCGATGCGGAACTCGCGCAGGCGCGCGTCGCGCCGGACGGCGGCGTTGATGGCACGGAAGATGGCGTCGACGGGACCGTCCCCGGTGAAGTCGCCGTGCACGGTCTCGCCGTCCGGCGTGGTGACCGCGACGCGGGCGTGCGGGGGGCGGCGCGTGGAGACGTCCACCTCGAACCACTCGAGCCCGTACGTGCGCATCGTGTCGCGGAGCTCGTCGGTGACGAGCGCCTCGAGGTCCATCGCCGTGACGTGCTTCTTGCGGTCCGCGAGCTCCTTGAAGCGCTTGAACGCGGTGTTGAGCGCCTGGCCGTCGACGGCGTAGCCGAGCTCCTGCAGGGCGCTCTTCAGCGCGTGGCGGCCGGAGTGCTTGCCGAGCACGAGGTCGTTGCCCTCGAGGCCGACCGTCGTGGCGTCCATGATCTCGTAGGTCGACCGGTCCTTGAGCACGCCGTCCTGGTGGATGCCGGACTCGTGCGCGAACGCGTTGCGGCCGACGATCGCCTTGTTGGGCTGGACCGGGTAGCCGGTGAGGCGGGACACCATGCGGCTCGTCCGCGCGATCTCGTGCGTGTTGACGCCGGTCGCGTAGCCGAGCGCCGCGTGCCGCGTGTGGAGCAGCATCACGATCTCCTCGAGCGAGGCGTTGCCGGCGCGCTCCCCGATGCCGTTGATCGCGCACTCGACCTGCCGCGCGCCCGCCCGCACGCCGGCCAGCGAGTTCGCGACGGCCAGCCCGAGGTCGTCGTGGCAGTGGACGGAGACGACGACGTCGCGCAGGTCCGGCACGAGCTCGTAGAGGCGGCGCAGGTAGGCGGCGTACTCGTCCGGCGTCGTGTAGCCGACGGTGTCCGGGATGTTGATCGTCGTCGCGCCTTCCTCGACGGCGATCTGGACGACCTCGGCCGTGTAGTCCACGTCCGCGCGCGTGGCGTCCATGGGCGAGAACTCGACGTCGTCGACGAGCGACCGCGCGTGCGCCACGGCGGCGCGGGCCTGCCCCTTGACGTCCTCGCGCGTGGATTGGAGCTGGTGCTCGATGTGGATGTCGGACGTCGAGATGAACGTGTGGATGCGCGGCCGCTCGGCCTCCCGCACGGCCGCGTGCGCGCGCTCGATGTCGGCGGCGTGCGCGCGGGCGAGGCCGGCGATGACCGGTCCGTGGACCTCGCGCGCGATCGCGCGGACGGCCTCGAAGTCGCCCGGCGAGGCGATCGGGAACCCGGCCTCGATCACGTCGACGCCGAGCCGGGCGAGCTGGTGCGCGATCTCGAGCTTCTCGGCCTCGTTCAGCGAGATGCCCGGCGACTGCTCGCCGTCGCGCAGGGTGGTGTCGAAGATGATGACCCGGTCGGGGTCCATGCCGTGCTCCTCTCGGTCCGTTCCTTCTCCTTGGGCTGTGTTCGCGGCTTCTGCGGCCGCCCGCGCGTCATTCCCCCCGAAGGGGGAGGAGAAGGAGGAGGCTGGAAAGGGCCAGGCGCGGCACGGAGCCGAAGGATATCGAGCGGCGGGCGGGTCGCGCCAGTGCGATGCGCGGGCCGCGCTCCGTGGCCTTGTCCGCGGCGGACAGTGGTCGTGGCCGCGCTGTAAGGTCTCCGCCCTCATGGGCCGGGGCGGGGAACGAGCGCGTGCCTGAGCCGCGCCGCCGCACCGCGCTCGTGTACGACGAGCGCTGCCTCGCCCACGCGAACCCGCCGGGCGGCGTGGCCTTCGGCTCGCTGCCGGTCGACGCGTTCCGGCCGGACCTGCTGCTCGTGGCCGCCGGCCAGGACGCCGCGGCGACCGATCCGCTCGGCCGCATGTCGCTCACCGTGCAGGTCTTCGGGGCGCTGTGCGACCGGGCCGTCGCCCTCGCCGACGCGCCGTGCGAGGGCCGCGTCGTCGCGGTGCTCGAGGGCGGCTACTCGCGCCGGCACCTCGCGCTCGCGAACCTGGCGACCCTCGAGGGCCTCGCCGGCCTTCACGCGTCGTTTCCCCGCGACGACCCGGTCGGCGTCGGCGTGCCGCTCGGCCTGCGCCCCGAGGAGGAGGCCGCGGTGGAGGCGGCCGCGTTCGCCCACGGGACGGTCGCCGGGTGATCCACGACGCGCATGGATGGTGGATCGCCGACGCCGGCAGCCCGGAGGTCCTCCCGGCGCTCGACGGCGACCGCACGGCGGACCTCGTGGTGATCGGCGGCGGCTACACCGGGCTGTGGGCGGCGTGGCATGCCCTGGAGGCCGACCCCGAGGCCCGGGTCGTGGTGCTCGAGGCCGGGCGCTGCGGGCACGGGCCGAGCGGGCGCAACGGCGGCTTCGTGAGCGGCATGGCGCTGTCGCGCCCG
>DATMVH010000660.1:0-2529 GCA_035563395.1 Solirubrobacteraceae bacterium | reverse complement strand
CGGGAGCGGCGGCGACGCCGCTGGTGTGCTCGGCGAGGAACGCGGTGAGGGCGGCGGCGACCCGGCCGGGCTGTTCTACGAACGGCCAGTGTCCGGCGTCGAGGACTCGGACCTGGGCGCGCGGGAACGCGGCCCGCTGGCGCTCGGCGTGCTCGACGGGCAAGTACGGGTCGTGGCGGCCCCACAGCACGAGTGCGGGGCGGTCGAGCGGGGCCAGTGCCGCGGCGAGCTGCTCGCCCGCCGCGCCGACGTCGGCCACGGAGCGGTAGAGCTCGAGCACCGCGCGCCTGGTCGGGGGGTCGAAGTCGTCGTACATCCGGTCGAGGAAGGGCCGCGGCAGACCGCGCTGGTTGCCGCGCCGCAGCAGCAGCCCGAACCCGCGCCGCGTGGTGGTGGCCATGAACAGCTCGCCGGCCGCGGGAGTCCGCCACAGACGCGCGAGCGCGTGCCAGCGGTACCCCGGCAGCGCGCCCGTGCCGATCAGCACGGCGCTCGCGAAGCGCTCGGGATCGGTCGCCGCCCAGGTGAGGCCGAACGGGCCGCCGAAGTCGTGCGCGACGACGTGGGCGCGCTCGACCCCGAGGGCGTTCAGCGCCCGGCCGACGAACGCGGCGTGCGCCTGCACGGTCTGGGTGAAGCCGGCGGGCGTGGCGGAGCGGCCGAAGCCGGGGGCGTCCCACGCGAGGGCGCGCCAGCGCGCGCCGACGGTGCGCAGCAGCGGCTCCCAGTCCGCGCCCGAGCCCGGGTTGCCGTGGAGGAACACGACGGCCTCGCGCGCGGCGGCGGGTCCGGCCTCGCGCAGGGGCGTGCGCACGCCGTCGATGGTGAGCTCGCCGTGCCGCACGCCGGCTCCGCCCTCGCGCCACTCGACGGCGGCCGCACCGCGGACGACGCGCGCGACGATCCCGGGTCGCAGCAGGTGCGACGGCGGCTCTCGCATGCCGGAAACGGCGATGAAGGCCTCGGCCACCGCGGGATCCTGCGCCGCCGTTGCTCGCAGGCGGCCGAGGTAGGGGCCGAGCGCGCGGGCGGTGAGCGGCGGGCGACCCTCGACGCCAGGCTGGGCGAGGTCGGTGCCGGTGGAGGCGTTCCAGGCCTGGGCGACCGGCCGCGCCGCCGCGGCGAAGAAGCGCGACGCCAGCCGGCGCTCCCCGTGCTCGAGGCACGCTCGGAGCGCCACGGCCTGCGCCGCCGCGACGGTCATCCCTTGCCCGAACGTCGGGTTGAAGGAGGCGACGGCGTCGCCGCACACGAGCAACCCGGCCGGAAAGCGGCGCAGGCGCTCGTAGCGACGGCGGACGCTGGCCGGGAACCCGTAGGGGATGGGATCGCTCAGCGGCTCGGCCTCCTCGAGCGCCGCGCGCACGTCGTGGGGGGCGACCGTGGCGACGAAGGCGTCGAAGCCGTCGGGATCGAGCGGCGGGCGGTGGTCGGGGCCGTAGCCGCCGACGGAGAGGATCCAGTCGCCGTGCTCCTGGGCGAACAGGAACAGCGCGCGCGGGCGGCCGGGGGCCGCGGTGATGAGGATCAGCTTGTCGCCGCCGGGCGGGCCGCCGGGCAGGCGCAGCCGGCGGGTGGCGTAGGCGACGTCGATCGCCACCCGCTCCTCGGCGGGTGCCGCGAAGCCGAGGCCGTCGAGCCACGCCGGTACGCGCGCCGCGCGCCCCGTCGCGGCGACGACCAGGTCGGCGTCGAGCGCCTCCTCGGCGCTGCCGTCGGCTCGGCGCAGGATGCGCACGCCGGTGACCCGCTCCCTGCCGCCGTCGAGGATGAGCCCGAGCGCGTCGCAGCGATCGATCACCGCCACGTCGGGCAGCGCCCGCACGCGTCGCCGGACGTGGCCCTCGATGAACGGGCGGCTGGCCAGCACCGCGTGCCTGCCCGTGGCGGGGCGCGCCAGCTCGTGACCGCCGACGACGTAGCGCATCTCCTGCAGCGCGGCGGCGGTCGCGGCTCCGTCCGCCACCAGCTCGCCGGTGAGTCCGGGCAGGAGAACGTCGAGGCAGACCTGCCCGTGCGGGAGAAGGCCGTGGGTGTGTCGGCCCTGCGGCACGCCCTTGCGTCCCTCCAAGCCGTCCGGCAGCGTGTCGCGGTCGATCACCGTGACCCGCTCGTAGGGGCCGGACAGCGCCCGGGCCGCGAGGAGGCCCGCCATGCTTCCGCCGATGACTACCGCGTGCTCGCCGATCCGTCGCATCTGCGTCGCCTCCTGGCCTGTCGGGGTGCGGCGCAGCCTGCCGCCCGGAGCTGCCGGGCTGCCAGGCGGATCACTGCTCGATCACTGCTGAGTCGTGCCCTGCTCCGGTCCGTACAGCTCGCGCTGCCACAGCCAGTCGATGACGCGCTCGACGCCGCGGCCGAGATGGCCGCGATACGTGCTGAACGGCAGGCCCAGGAGCTCGGCGGCGGCTTCCTGGGTCGGTGCGGGGCGCAGGTACGTGCGCTCCAGCGCACGGGCCAGCTTCGCATCGCGCGGGTCCGCGCGCAGCGCGGCGACGGCATCCTCCACCAGGCCGCACACGGCATCGG
>DATMVH010000659.1:0-6886 GCA_035563395.1 Solirubrobacteraceae bacterium | reverse complement strand
CGCCCTACCGCTCGCGCTTCGGCTTCCTGCTCGGCGCGCTCGTCGGCGTGGCGCTCGCCGCGGTCGGCGCCGGGGTGCTGATCACCACGTGGACCTCCGGCTCGAGCGTGCCCGCGGGATGGTCCGCCTGGGCGCCCACCGCCGACGATCGCATCGCCGCCGTGCGCCAGATCGCCGAGCACGTCGGCCAGCGCTACCGGCTCGGCGACGGCAACCAGCTCGTGGCCGTGCAGTCGGGGCCGCTCGAGTTCGAGGACGTGCCGCTCGACGTCGCCGTGCGCAGCTCGGCCCAGGGCGGCAACATCGAGCTGATCGACGGCCGGGGCGTGCTGTTCACGCTCAACGGGCTGGGGCCGCGCGGCTCGATTCCCTCCGGCACCCCGTCGCGCGAGCGCCATCTGCTGCTGCGGCGCGAGGCGCTCGAGCTCGCGCTCTACACCTTCCGCTACCGCGAAGACGTCGACATGGTCGTCGCGCTCCTGCCCCCGCCGCCGCCGGCGAGCGACACGACGCCCACGGACAACCGGGTCCAGGCGCTGTTCTACCGCCCCGGGGACCTGAAGGCGGAGCTCGACGTGCCGCTCAAGAAGACGCTGTCGCCGCGGACGCCGCGACCGGAGACGCTGTCCCTCGACAGCGCGGAGTCCCAGAGGATCGCCGCGCTCACGCGCTCGAACCTCTTCCTCGCCTCGGTGCAGCAGGGCCAGGACGCGCAGGGCTTCCTGGTCCTGGACCGGCTGCCGAAGTAGCCGCCCGCCTTCAGAAGCCGTCTCAGAGCCGGCGGTGGCCCAGGCGGGCGAGCTCCTCGTGGTGCTCGGTCACGCGCCGCTTCACCGGATCGTTGTCCGGGCGCGAATGCACGAGCCCCCACATCGCGTCGGCGGCCTGCTCCGCGGTCTCCGGCGTCGCGCGGGCCCGCATCTCGTCGACGAGGGCGAGCTCGAGGCGCTCGATCTTCTCCTCGGCGGTCCCCTCTCCGAGCGGCGGGAAGGGAACGCCGCGAAGGTTCTCGTCCCACGCGCCCTTGACCATGGCGAAGCGATTGCGGAGTGCGATGGCGTCGGACATCTGGGCCGCGAAGATACAGAAAGCCCGGAGGCTCGTTCGGCCTATCCTGTAGTTGCGTGAGCACCTTCCTGCGCCTGCTCGGGTTCCTCCGCCCCTACCGCGCAGGCGCGATCTGGTCGCTCGTCCTCGCCGCGCTCGCGATGGTGGCCACGGTGGCCATCCCGTGGCTCACGGGACGGGCGATCGACCGCGTCGCCGCGGGTGACGAGGGGGAGCTGCGCCTGCTCGCCGGCGCCGTCGTGCTCGTCGCGGTCGCCCGGCTCGCGCTGTCGGCGGCGCGGCGCCTCGTCGCGGGGCGCGTGTCGCTCGGCATCGAGGTCGACCTCCGCGACCTGGTCTACCGCCACCTGCAGCAGCTCGAGCTCGGCTTCTTCGACACCCAGCAGACGGGCCAGCTGATGTCGCGCGCCACCGTCGACCTGCAGTCCGTCCGGTTCTTCCTCGGCTACGGGCTCATCTTCATCACGCAGAGCGCGCTGACGATCCTCCTCGCGGCGGCCGCGATGTTCGTGCTGCAGCCCGGGCTCGCCGCGCTGTCGCTCGCGCCCGTGCCCTTCGTCGTGCTCGTGGCCGCCCGCTACGGGATCCGGTCGCGGCCGGCGCTGCAGGAGGTCCAGCAGCGCATCGCCGAGCTGACCGCGGACGTGGAGGAGAACGTCTCCGGCGTGCGGGTCGTCAAGGCCTTCGCCGCCGAGCCGCGGCAGCTCGCGGCCTTCGAGCGCAGCGTCGCCCGCGTGTTCGACCAGTCGATGAGGGCGACGCGGTTGCGCGCCTTCTACAACCCGTTCATCGGCTTCCTGCCGAGCGTCGGCCTCGCCGTGATCCTGCTCGCGGGCGGCCGCCAGGTGATCGCGGGGAGGCTCTCGCTCGGCGACTTCACCGCCTTCTACGCCTATCTGCTGATGCTGATCGCGCCGATGCGCCAGCTCGGCATCGCGCTCGGCATGGCGCAGCGCGCGACCGCGTCCGGCGCGCGCCTGTTCGAGCTGCTCGACCGCGAGCCGCGCATCGTGCCGCCGGCGGGCGCGCCGCCGCTGCCGCCCGGGCGCGGGCGCGTCGAGCTCGAGCACGTGTCCTTCCGCTACGAGCGGGCGCCGTCGCCCGCGCTGGAGGGCGTCGACCTCACGGTCGCGGCCGGCACGACCGTCGCGCTGGTGGGCGCCACCGGCGCCGGCAAGACGACGCTCGTCCAGCTCCTGCCGCGGCTCTACGACGTCACGTCGGGCACGGTCCGCATCGACGGCGCCGACGTGCGCGACGTCGACCTGGGCTCGCTCCGCGAGGCGATCGGCGTGGTCACCGACGACCCGTTCCTGTTCAGCGCCACGGTCCACGAGAACATCGCCTACGGGCGGCCGGACGCGAGCCGCGCCGACGTCGAGCGGGCGGCGGAGCGCGCCCAGGCCGCCGGCTTCATCGCCGAGCTGCCCGACGGCTACGACACCCGCATCGGCGAGCGCGGGCTGACCTTGTCGGGCGGGCAGCGCCAGCGGATCGCGATCGCCCGCGCGCTGCTCGCCGATCCGCGCATCCTCGTGCTCGACGACGCGACCTCCTCCGTGGACGCCTCGACGGAGCAGGCCATCAAGGGGGCGCTGCAGGAGGTGATGGCCGGGCGGACGACCTTCGTCATCGCCCACCGGCTGTCGACGATCGCGCTCGCGGACGAGATCGTGGTCCTCGAGGACGGCCGGGTCGCGGCCCGAGGGACGCACGAGGAGCTGCTCCACGCCTCGTCCCTGTACGCGGAGATCGCCGCCAAGGGCCTGCCCGACCAGGTGTTCCTGACCCGCGACCCGCCGGAGCGCGAGCGTGTCGGGCTCTGACGGCGCCGGGCGCCGCGGGCAGCGCGCCCGGCGCGACGACCTCGTGCGCCGCTGGCGCGCGACGGGCGGGCGCGGGCGCAAGCTGCGCGGGCTCGCGGCGCTGCTGCGCCCCTACCGCGGCCGCGTGGCGCTCACCGCCGTGGCGCTCGTCGTCGGCACCGCCGCGTCGCTCGCGCCGCCGCCGCTCGCCAAGCTCGCCATCGACGAGGGGATCACGCCGGGGGACGCCGGCGCGCTTGACCTGATCGTCGCGGCGTTCGTCGCCTCCGCGCTCGTGTACTGGGGCGCGTCGTACCTGCAGACCTACCTCGTCGGCTGGGTCGGCCAGCGCGCGCTGCAGGACCTCCGCATCCAGCTCTTCGCGCACCTCCAGCAGCTCTCGGTGGGCTTCTTCTCCCGCCGCCAGGCCGGCGTGATCATCTCCCGGCTGACGAACGACGTGCAGGCGCTCGACCAGCTCGTGACGGACGGCATGGTCACGCTCTTCGGCTCAACCCTGACGCTGGCCGGCACGGTCGTGATCCTGGTCGTGCTCGACCTCGAGCTCGCCCTGCTGACCTTCGTCGTCTTCCCGCTGCTGGGCCTCGGCTCGCTGGTCTTCCGGATCGTCAGCGCGGACGCGTACCGTGCGACCCGCGAGAAGGTCGCGGCGATCACCGCCTACCTGCAGGAGACGCTGTCCGGGATCCGGGTCGTGCGCGTCTTCGCGCAGGAGCGCCGCCACGAGGCGCGGTTCGCCGAGCTCAACGAGGAGAACCGGGTCGCGAACATGAAGACCGTCCACCTCAACGCCGCCTACTTCCCGGGCGTGGAGCTCCTGTCCGGCGTGGTGACGGCCGGGATCCTCCTCTACGGCGGCCTGCAGGCCATCCAGGGCGACGTGACGGTCGGCGTGCTCGTGGCCTTCATCGCCGCGCTGAACTCGTTCTTCGACCCGATCCAGTCGCTGTCCCAGCTCTACACGACCTATCAGGCCGGCATGGCGGCGCTGGACAAGATCTTCGAGCTGCTCGACGAGGAGCCGGACCTGCGCGACGCGCCGGACGCGGTGGATCTGCCGCCGCTGCGCGGCGAGATCCGCTTCGAGGCCGTCTCCTTCGCCTACGCGCCGGGCGCGGACCCGGCGCTGGACGGCGTCACGCTGCACGTGCCCGCCGGGCAGACCGTCGCGCTGGTCGGGTCGACGGGCGCCGGGAAGTCGACCGTCGCCAAGCTCGCGGCGCGCTTCTACGACCCGACGGAGGGCAGCGTGCTCGTGGACGGCCACGACCTGCGCGCCGTCACCGCGCGGTCGCTGCGCAGCCAGATGGGCATCGTCCCCCAGGAGGCGTTCCTGTTCAGCGGCACGATCCGTGACAACCTCGCGCTCGGCCGCCCCGCGGCGACGGACGAGGAGATCGAGGCCGCGGCCCGCGCGGTCGGGGCGCACGAGTTCATCGCCGCGCTCGAGTACGGCTACGACACCGAGGTCGGCGAGCGCGGCATCCAGATCTCGGCCGGCCAGCGCCAGCTCGTCGCCTTCGCCCGCGCCCTGGCGGCCGACCCGCGCATCCTCGTGCTCGACGAGGCGACCTCGAACGTCGACATCCACACGGAGGGCCGGATCGAGGAGGGCCTGCGGCGGCTGCTGGCCGGCCGGACCGCGATCGTCATCGCCCACCGCCTCTCGACGATCCGGCGCGCGGGGCACATCGTCGTGCTCGACCACGGCCGGATCGCCGAGCAGGGCACCCACGAGGAGCTCGTCGCCGCCGGCGGCGCCTACTGGCGGCTCTACCGCGACTGGGCGGAGCAGGCGCTCGCCGCGTAGCTCAGCGCGTCCGCGGGTCGAGCCACGCGTGGACGGCGTCCGCGAGGAAGTTCGCCACGACGATGAGCACGGTGGCCTCCAGCACGAGGGCCTGGGCGAGGTCGACGTCGCGGTTCACCAGCGCTCGCTCGACGAAGCGGAACGAGCCCGGGATGTTGAACACCGTCTCCACCAGCGCGACGTTCGTCACGAGCAGGTTCATGTTGACGCCGACGAGGGCGATCACCGGCGGGGCGGCGAGCGGCAGCGCGTGGCGCCGCAGGACGCGGCCCTCCGCGGCGCCCTTGCCCCGCGCCGTCCGGACCGGGTCGTCGCCGAGCACGGTCCGCAGCGACCCGGCGGCCATCCGCGCGCACGCCGCACCCAGCGGTGCGCCGGCGATGAGGCACGGCAGCCACATCGCGCGCAGCCACGCCAGCGGGTCCTCCGTCAGCGGCTCGTAGCCGCCGACCGGCGAGAGGAACGGGACGTGCAGCAGCGACCCGAACCCCGGCGAGAAGAGGATCAGCGCGACGAAGCCGAGCCAGTAGACCGGCGCGGCGATGAAGAAGGCGGAGGCGACGGACAGCGCGCGGCCGGCGATGGAGCGCGGCGCCACGGCCACGAGCGTCCCGGCCGCGAGCCCGCCGGTCACGCCGCACAGCAGCGCGCCGAAGACGAGCTGGATGTCCGGGGCGAGCCCTTCCGTGACGATGTCCAGCGCACCGCGGGTGCGGGCGAACGTCTCGCCGCGGAACACCTCCTCGCCGAAGTCCAGGTGCACGAACGTGGCGGTGAGGTAGGCGCCGAGCTCGCGCAGCAGCCCGAGCGGCCCGCCGGCGTCGCCCTGGACGAGCGTGAACATCAGGAACGAGAGCGACGGCACGACGAGCACCGTCAGCGCGAGCAGGCCGAGCCGCCGCCCGAGGTAGCCGGCGAGAGACGACGACCGCACGCGGGCTCAGGCTAGCCGGGGGGCACTGCGGGGCAGGGACTCGAACCCCAACTACCAGAGCCAGAATCTGGCGTGCTGCCAATTACACCACCCCGCAAGGAGCGGCGGCCAGTATAGCTCCGGGGTCCCGCCCCGCCCGCGCGGCCGGCCGCGCCGCGGCGCTGCATGAACCCGCCCAGCCACCGGCCGCCCGGACCCCGCAGGAACCCGCCCGCGGCGCGGTCGCGCGGGCCGGATTCCGGTCCAGACCCCTGGGCGACCGCGCAAGATGTTTCATTACTCGAATACACCCGCTACGCTTGGGACCAAGCCGTCGGTGTCCCCCCCGCACCTGGGATGAGCACCAACGGGCTGCCTCACGTGCCGAGCCTGGGCCGCTCCCCCAGCGGCGCCCGGAACGACCGTGGTCACCCCCCATCCGCGTCGAGAAGGGAACACCGTTGCCAGAGGCGGGCTCCGGCTCAGTTCAATTGCTCACCGTCGACTCCGACCTCGCCCGGGATCTCGACCCGCGGCGGGCTCGTGAGGCCGCACAGCGGCTGTACGCGCGGTCTCTGGAGATCCCACGCGGCCGCTGGTCCCCGGCCGACACCGTCCCGCAGAGCAGCCGGCCGCTCGCGCTGCTGGTGCTCGACGGCATGCTCGTCCGGGAGGCCACCGTGGCCGACCATCCGTCCGCGGAGCTGATCGGCCCGGGCGACGTGCTGCGGTCCTGGGACGACCCCGACCACGAGGAGCTGCTCCCCCGCTCGATCGAGTGGACAGCGCTCACCTCCACCCGCGTGGCGGTCGTCGACCATGCCTTCGCGGTGCGCGCCGCCCAGTGGCCCGAGGTCCTCGCGGCCCTGTTCGACCGCGCCGCGCGCCGCGCCGAGCGGCTCGTGGTCATGCAGGCCATCGCCCACCTCACGCGGGTCGACGACCGCCTGCTCGCCCTGCTGTGGTCGCTCGCCGAGCGCTGGGGACGCGTGGTCCCCGGCGGCGTCCTCGTCTCGCTGCGGCTCTCGCACCGCACGCTGGCCGGCATGGTCGGCGCGCGGCGCCCGTCCGTGACGACGGCGCTCGGCCAGCTCATGACCCGCGGCGACATCGAGCGGCGCGCGGACGGCGAGCGCCTGGTCGATGACCGCGAGCCGCGAGTGGGTGAGGGCTGTCCACTCGACCGAGCGCGGGAGCAGGATCTCGGTGTCCCGGTCGTCCCACGCCCGCAGCACGTCGCCCGGGCCGAGCAGCTCGGCGCACGGGTGG
>DATMVH010000658.1:0-4131 GCA_035563395.1 Solirubrobacteraceae bacterium | reverse complement strand
CGTGGCGCTCGGAGGCCGCGCTCGCCCAGCTCGCGCTCGGCGACGCCCCGGCGGCCGAGCGGCTCGCCCGCGAGGAGCTCGCGCTCGCGCGCGCGTACGGGTCGCCGCGGGCGCTCGGCATCGCGCTCCGCAGCACGGGCGCGGTGACCGAGGGCGACGAGGGGGAGGCGCTGCTGCGGGAGGCGCTCGACGTGCTCGCCGATGCGGCGGTGCCGATCGCGCTCGCGAAGACCCAGGTGGAGCTCGGCGCCCGGCTGCGCCGCGACAACCGCCGCAGCGAGGCGCGCGGGCTGCTGAAGCTCGCGCTGGACACGGCGCACCGGCTCGGCGCCCAGCTCGTCGCCGACCGCGCGGAGACGGAGCTGCGTGCGACGGGCGCCAAGCCGCGCCGCGCGGTCCTGACCGGCGTCGACGCCCTCACCGCGAGCGAGCTGCGCGTCGCCGAGCTCGCCGCCCAGGGGCTCACGAACCGCGAGATCGCGCAGGCGCTGTTCGTGACCGCGCGCACGGTCGAGGGTCACCTGACGCAGGCGTTCCGCAAGCTCGACGTGCCGTCGCGCGAGGCGCTGGCCGCGCTGCTCGCGCACGCCGCGTGAAGATCCCGGCCGGGCGCCCCGCTCACGCCGGCCGCCTGCGCGCCACCCCGCGCGTCAGGCGACCGGCGCGAGCGCGGCGCCGCGGCCCTCGACGGCCTCGACCACGCGCCGGCGACCGCGGTAGAGCCGGCTCATCACGGTGCCCACCGGCACGCCGAGCCGGTCGGCGGTCTCCTGGTAGGAGCAGCCCTGCACGTCCACGGCGACGACCACGAGGCGGTAGGCGTCGGGCAGGCCGGCGACCGCGGCGAGCACCTCGCGGGCGTCGATCACGGCCTCCGCCCGCGCCTCGCTCCCGGGCCGCGCGGTCTCGACGACGTCCGCGCCGAGCTCGACGGTCTGCGGCTGGCGCGCGGCGGCGCGGGCGCGGTCGACGTGCGTGTTGCGCAGCGCCCGGGTGAGGTACGGGTACTCGTCGCCGTGGATCCGGCGGGGGGAGCGCAGCACCCGCTCGAGCGTGTCCTGCACGAGGTCGTCGCCTCCCTCGCGCGAGCCGGTCAGATACGCGGCCAGACGGCGGAGGCGGGGGAGGTGGTGGTGCAGCCGGGCGGGGTCGAGGACGGTGGGAGCGGGGAGGGCGTGATCCATGGGCGCCCAATGGTGGATGAGCGCCCGACGGCTCGCACCGGGGAGCCACCCCGGACTTTTTGACCTTGGGTGCGGGCAGCCGAACCGTGGGGGGTGGGAACAGCCGAGCGACGGTGATCCGGCCTGCGGGAGCTCAGTAGCGGTCGTCCGGATCGATGTCGGGATCCGGGTCCGGCTCGAGCTCGTCCTCCTCCTCGACCTCCTCGTCGTCGTCGAGCTCCTCGCGCTCGCCCGCGCGGGCCGCGCGGACCTCGAGCCGCTCGAGCATCTCGTCGCGCCGGGCGTCGTCGAGCGGTACGTCGTCCCCGACGAGGATCCACTCGCCCTCGTCGCCGTTCTCGGCGAGCTCGGCACCCGGATGCGCCGAGTCGTCGACGACTATGAGGATCTCCGTCTCGGGGTTGAAGTAGGTGCCCGGCCGGGCCGCGAGCTCGTCGAGGTCGAAGCGGCGAAGTCGTGCCATGGCCGAAATCTACTCTGCTCGCAGGCGTTCCATCACCTCCGCCTCCACGTCGAGCGGGGGCAGCCCGCGGGCGACGCGGCGGGCGTTGGCGGTCTCCACCAGCTGCCGCACCTCCTCCAGCTCGCGCCCGGGCGCCGGCTCGTCGGCCACCGCGAGGTCGCCGCGGCCGATGCGGTCATAGGCGCCGCGGCCCGTGGCCAGCGCGACGACGGCGGCCACGGCCCCGACGACCGCGACCACGATCACGACCGTGGCGAACGCCGCCTCCATGACACCGTGAGCGTAACGCGGGCTTCACCGAAACGCCCGTGCGAACCGGCGTCCGGCGGGGTATGATCGTCGTTGACTGACCAGTCAATCTGAAGGAGCTCCGGTGGTCGACTTCACCCTGTCGGACGAGCAGAAGGCACTGCGCGAGATGGCGCACGACTTCGCGGCCAAGGAGATCCGGCCGGTGGCCTGGGAGTTCGACAAGAACGGCGACTGGCCGGCCGACGTCCTCACCAAGGCGTGGGAGCTCGGGTTGATGAACTGCCACATCCCCGAGGAGTACGGCGGGCCCGGGGTGTCATACATCGACGGCGCGCTGATGGAGGAGGAGCTCGGCTGGGGCTGCTCCGGGATCGCCACGTCGATCACCGCGAACGGGCTGGCCACCGCGCCGCTCGGGATCGGCGGCTCCGAGGCGCTCAAGCGGCGCTACCTCACCCAGCTCGCGGAGGCCCCGCTGTTCGCCTCCTTCTGCCTCACGGAGCCCGACGCGGGCTCCGACGTGTCCGGCATGCGGACGACCGCCGTCCGCAAGCACGACAAGTGGGTGATCAACGGCTCGAAGTGCTTCATCACCAACGGCGGCTACGCGTCCTTCTACACGGTCTACGCGAAGACGGACAAGGACGCCGGCCACCGCGGCATCTCCTGCTTCCTGGTCCCGCGCGACGAGACGGTCAGCGTGGACAAGAAGGAGGACAAGATGGGCCAGCGGGCCTCGAACACCGCGACCATCACCTTCAACGACACCGAGATCCCCGCCGACCACCTGATCGGCGAGGAGAACAAGGGCTTCAAGCTCGCGATGATGACGCTGGACCGGACCCGTCCGGGCGTCGCCGCGATGGCCGTCGGGATCGCGCGCGCGGCGTTCGAGTTCGCCGTCGACTACTCCAAGCAGCGCGTCCAGTTCGGCGTCCCGATCGCCATGCACCAGGCGATCCAGTTCATGATCGCCGACATGGCGACGAAGATCCACGCCGCCCGGCTGATGACGTGGAACTCCGCGGTGCTGCTCGACCAGGGGCGCCGCAACACGCTCGAGTCGTCGCACGCCAAGCGCTTCGCCGCCGACACCGCGATGGAGGTCACGACGGACGCGGTCCAGGTCTACGGCGGCTACGGCTTCATCAAGGAGTACCCCGTCGAGAAGCTGATGCGCGACGCGAAGATCATGCAGCTCTACGAGGGCACGTCGCAGATCCAGCGGCTCGTGATCGCCCGCGAGACGCTGCTCCCGCGCCGCGCCGAGGAACCGGCCACCGCCGCGACGACGGCGTGACCGCGGCGGTCAGAACGCCTTCGGAAGGGTGAGCGCGACGTCCAGCGCCGCGAGATAGGCGCGGCGCGGGAGGTCGCGCCCGCCCAGCCGCTCGAGGTGCGGCGTCGTCCACTGGACGTCGATCAGGCGCGGACCGCCGGCCCCGCGGAGCCGCTCGGCGAGCGCCACCACGGCCACCTTGGAGGCGTCCGTGCGCACGTGGAACTTCGACTCGGCGGCGAACAGCCCGCCCACCTCGACGCCGTAGAGGCCGCCCGCCAGCGTGCCGTCGGCGTCCCAGACCTCGACCGAGTGCGCCCAGCCGAGCGCGTGCAGGCGGGCGTAGGCGGCGGCGACCTCCGCCGTGATCCAGCCGCCGCGGCGGCCGGGCGCCGCGCAGCCGGCGACGACGTCGGCGAACGCACGGTCGGTCGTGACCGCGTAGCGGCGCAGGGAGCGGCGCAGGGACCGGCTCACGTGGACGCCGTCAAGCGGCAGGACGCCGCGCGGGTCAGGCGAGAACCAGCCGGGCTCGGCGAGCTCCTCGAGGGGCATGGGGAAGATGCCGCGGCGATAGGCCGCGAGCAGCGTGCCGGGCTCGAGGTCCGCGCCCACGGCGATCAGCCCCTCGCGCGACGTGCGGCGCGGGGAGGGAAACTGCCAGGGGGTGGGCGGCGGTTCGACCGGGATGACGCTGACGCTATGGCACGATCCCCGGCCATGGAGGCGCCGATCGCCCATGCCGGCGTCCCGGTCTGGGGCGATCCGCGCGCCTGGCGCACCCTGCCGCCGCTGCGGGGCGAGGTCGAGGCGGACGTGTGCGTCGTCGGTCTCGGCGGCTCCGGGCTCGCCGCCGTGGGCGCGGCGCTCGCCGCGGGGGCGACGGTCGCCGGCGTGGACGCCGGACCCGTCGGCGGCGGCGCCGCCGGGCGCAACGGCGGCTTCCTGCTCGC
>DATMVH010000657.1:0-7989 GCA_035563395.1 Solirubrobacteraceae bacterium | reverse complement strand
CGCTCGAGCGCGGCTACGCGCTGGTCGAGGACCCGGCCGGCGCGCCCGTGACGACCGCTGCCGCCGCCCGCTCGCATCCGCGGCTCACCCTGCGGCTCGCCGACGGCGCACTCGGCGTCCGGCCCGAGCCCGGGGAGGACGACCCGCGCGGGGTCGGGCCCTTCCGTCCGCGCCCTGGCCTACCCTGACCATCCCCGTGTCCGAGGCTCCGCCCACCCTCACGTACGAGACCGCGTCCGCGCGGATCGAGGCCATCATCCGCCGGCTGGACTCAGGCCAGGCGGGCCTGCGCGAGACGCTCGAGCTCTGCCAGGAGGGCCGGCGGCTCGTGGAGTTCTGCGCGTCGGAGCTCGAGGCCGTCGGTCAGGGCCTCGAGGAGCTCCGGCTCGACGAGCTCGTCGCGCGGCTCGAGCGCGGGCGCGCGGCCGCCTGAGCCGCGATCAGGGCGCGTCGCCGGGGCTCACGAGCCCCGTGCGGAGCGCCAGCAGCGCGATCTCGGCGCGGCGGTCGGCGGGCGGCATGTCCTCCAGCCCGAACGTCCGCCCGAGGTGCTCGAGCTCGCTCGTGACCGTCGCCTCGGGGATCGACGTGGCGGCCGCGATCTCCGCGTCGCTCGCCGGCGTCACGCCTTCCCCGTCGCCCATCAGCGGCCGGCACAGCTCGCGCAGGATCCGCTGCTGCTGCTCGGAGAACTTCGGCGCCGCGCCGAGCTCGCCCGGCGCCATCGTGATCCCCGTGCCGCCCTCGCCGGGATCGCAGTACGCGAACGTCGTGCGCCCCACGCGGACGAGGTCCCCGTCCGCGAGCCGCCGGCGGCCGTGGATCCGCAGGCCGTTCACGTAGGTCCCGTTCTGCGAGAAGCCGTCGTCGCACAGCAGCCACTCGCCCGCCTTGCACTCGAGCTCGGCGTGCAGGCGCGAGACCTCCGGGTCCCACGGCACGGAGACGTCGGCCTCCGGCCGCCGGCCGAGCGTCATCGCGCCGGTGGCGGGCTCGAGCATCACGATCCGCTGGTCGCCGCGGTCGTCGCGGAACACGAGGAACGGCGTGCCGTGCCGCTCGGCCGCACGGCGGGCCTCGAGGTCGGCGGGCGTCGCGCGGTCGAGCGCGAGTGGGGTGTCCATCATGGCGCAGTCAACGGGTCGCAGGGACGCATGGGGCGGACGCCGCGGTCCCGCCACCGTCCGGGAGATTACGCGGCGGACGCGCGACTGCCCAAGCCCCGCGGCCCGCGGGGCGTCCGCGCCGCCGCCGCCCCGGCCCCGCTCGCGCCACGCGCCGCCCGCCCATCACGCCACGCGCCGGTCTCCCGTCCGCGCCCGCCGCGTTTCTCCGGCGCGCCGCCCGGGGAAGGCCCCGCGGCATGCCCGTCGCCATCATCACCGGAGCCAACTCGGGAATCGGCCGCGCCACCGCCGTCCTGCTTGCCGAGCAGGGCTTCGACATCGGCATCACCTGGCACGCCGACGAGGACGCCGCCAAGGAATCCGCCGCCGAGTGCGAGCGCCACGGCGTCCGCACCGCCTCGCGACCGATGGACCTCGAGGCCGACGTGGGCCAGTCCGCGGTCGTCGACGAGCTCGCGGTCGAGCTCGGCGGCGTCGACGTGTTCGTCAACAACGCCGGCGCCGGGCACGGGGCGCCGGTGCTCGAGCTCTCGCTCGAGGACTGGCAGCGCACGATCGACCTCGACCTCACCGGCGCGTTCCTCTGCATGCAGCGGGCCGCCCGACGCATGGCGGACCAGGGCCGCGGCGGCCGCCTGGTCGCCGTCACCTCGATCCACGAGCATCTGCCGCTGCGCGACAACGCCGCGTACTGCGCCGCCAAGGGCGGGCTCGGGATGCTCGTGAAGTCGATGGCGCTCGAGCTCGGGCCGCACGGCATCACGGTCAACGCGGTCGCGCCCGGCGAGATCGCGACGAAGATGACCGGGCAGGAGGACGAGGACCCGCGCGAGAGCGGCGAGGAGCGCGACATCCCGGTGCCCCGCCCCGGCCACGCGCGCGAGATCGCCGCCGCCGTGGCGTTCCTCGCGTCGCCCGACGCCGCCTACACCACCGGCCACTCGCTGCTCGTCGACGGTGGGATGGCGCTGATGGGGCCCGTGGCCAACCGCGGCTGACGAGACGGCGGGCCGCGGACGACGACGGCGGCACCGGGGGCGGTGCCCCGCGCGGGCCCGCGCCGCCCGTCCTCCCTACAGGCCCGGGATGCCGCCGCCGAGCTTCCCGAGCAGGTCGGCGGGATTCAGGCCGAACTGCTCCAGCAGCCCGGCGTGCTTGTCCGTGTCGACCTGGTCGGGAAGCTCCTGCTCGGCCTGCCCGGCCTGGTCGTCCTTGCCCTGCTGGCGCAGGAGATCGAGGATCTGCTCCTTGGGGATCTGCATGTCCGGACCCGTACCCGGGCGGCCGCATCGGGCAGGCGGCCGCGAGCCAGGTTTCGGACGCCTCGGCGAGGACCGCGGCGCGGTCGCGTTCACGGCCGAACCGCCGCATCGGCACCGGGCCCGCGAGTAGGGTGACTGACCAGTCAACCGAGGAGCGGACTCGTGGGAGAGCGCATCGGGATCGCGGGAGGGGGCGTCGTCGCCTCGGGGCTCGCGTGCGTGGCTGCTGAGCGCGGGCAGGTCGTCGTGTGGTGCCGCCGCCCCAGCCGTACGACGGCTCGCGTGGAGCGGCTGATCGAGCGCCACGGGGGCGCCGGCGCCGGCAACGTGACGATCTCCGACGACCCTGCCTCGCTCCGCGACGCGACCTTCGTGGTGGAGGCCATCGCCGAGGACGAGGCCACGAAGGCCGCCGTCCTCGGCGACCTGGGGCGCGCGGCGACGAACGGCACGATCCTCGCCAGCACGACGTCGGCGCTGTCGGTGACGCGCCTCGCGGAGGCCGCGGGGCGCCCGGACCACTTCGTCGGGCTGCACGTGTTCAACCCCGTGCCCAAGATGGAGCTCGTGGAGCTCGTCTTCCCGCCGCAGGCCGCCGTCGCGACGCGCCGGCGGGCGCATGCGCTCTGCACGGCGCTCGGCAAGACGCCCATCGAGGTCCCGGACATCCCCGGCTTCGTGGTGAACCGGCTCCTGTTCCCCTACCTCTTCGACGCCGTCCGGCTCATGGGGGAGACCGGGCTGGAGCCGGCCGCGATCGACGACTGCATGCGCATGGGCGCGGGCCACCCGATGGGGCCGCTCGCGCTGCTCGACTACGTCGGGCTCGACGTCGCGGCGGCGATCGGCCGCTCCATCGGCGCCGCGGTGCCACCGCAGGTGGAGGCGCTCGTCGCGGAGGGCGCCACGGGCAAGAAGGCGGGGCGCGGCTTCTACGCGTACTGACGCGCCCGGCGGTGTGACGTCCTCACGGGACGCCGGGAGCGCCTGGCCGGCGGACCCGCGCCGCCGACGACAGGAGGACTCGCCGGCTCGCGCCGGCGTGGACGCTCGCTCCCCGTCTCCGTCCTCCGACCCGTCCCAGAGCCGCACATGCGTCGCCGCAGACTTTCGCTCAAGCTGCTGGCCGCGCCGCGCTGGCCCTGGCGCTCCTCGCCGTCGTCGGCGTGATGGCGCTCACCGCCCTCGGGAGCGTCGCCGAGCGCGCCGGCAAGATGGCCACCGACTCGGTCGCGCGGCTCGCGGGCCTCGGGACCGCGCAGGTCTTCTAGCAACAAGCACCGCACGAACCTCCGCGACCTCCGCTCCAGGAGGATCCGGCGAAGCTCCACGGGATCACCGAGGACCTCGACGCGAACGCCCGCCGCCTCGACGAGCTGGTGCTGGGCGCGGGCCTCTTCGTCGCCCGGTCGCATCGTCACGCTGGTGCGGGAGGTTCAGGCGATCCGGCTCGCGACGCTCGCCTCGGTCGAGGAGTACGGCCGCACGCGGACCGCGCCGGCCACGCTCGTCGGCTCCGTCTCGACCTCCACGCAGACGCTGTCGGCCGCCTCGCAGGAGATGGCCTCCACGTCCGAGGAGACCGGCCGGGCGGCCGGCGCGATCGCCGAGGCGATGTCCGACGTCGCCCAGGGCGCCGAGCGGCAGGTCCGCTCCGTCGAGGAGGCGAAGCTCGCGACCGAGCAGGTCGGCGAGGCGACGCGCGAGAGCGCTCCCAGCGCCCAGGAGACCGCCGAGGCCGCCGAGCATGCGCGCGGGGTCGCCGCCGAGGGCGAGCAGGCCGTCGCCCGCGCCACCGAGGCGATGCGCCAGGTGCTCGAGTCGTCGCGCGAGGTCACGACGGTCATGCGCCGGCTCGGCGCCAAGAGCGAGCAGATCGGCCCACGGAGACCACGACGGCCGTGGCCGTGGTCGCGGAGACCGCGGGCCGGACGGAGGAGGGCGCCCAGACCGTGGAGCTCGCCCGCGACGCCTTCGCACGCATCGGCGCGTCCGTGGAGGACATGACCGCGCGCGTGGACGCGATCGCGGCCGCCGTGGAGCAGATCGCGGCGTCGACCGAGAAGGTCCAGGCCGACATGACCGAGGTGGCCGCGGCGCCGAGCAGTCGTCGGCGTCGAGCGAGCAGCTCTCCGCGTCCACGGAGCAGACGAGCGCTGCCGCGCGGGAGATCGCGTCCAGCTCGCGGCGACCGCGACGGAGCTCGAGCAGCTCGTCGGGGCGCTTCCGCCTCGCCACGGCGTGGACTCGCGGGACTCCGGCCGTTCCGCACGGCGCGAACCCGGCCGCGCCGGCCTGGCCGAATGTTTAGCGCATATTGAGGTGAGGTTGGGATAGTCCGCGGTGCGACGAACGTACCCCTCATCGCAACCCCTCCTCCAGAAGCACTTCGGCCGCCGGTTTCGCTCCCCTGAAACCGGCGGCCGATGTGTCTCTAGCGGTCGATCCTCCCCAGGATCTCCCTTCTCTCCTCCTCAACCACCGAAGCGGTCTCGTCGGTTCGGCAGCAAGGTAGCGCGTCGGCGCCGCTTGTGCAATCTGCCACAGACGGTTGCGTTGCGCTACCCGTGAAACCCCTGCTGGCGAACGCTTTCTCGCCGCGGAGCCGCGGCCGCCCACCGGCTGGGATCGTGCCGAATTTGCGGTGTTCGCCGCACGGACTCCGGCGCAACCGTGCGGTCAGGCCGCGTCGTGCTGGCGCTGGCGGATGCGCACGGCCTCGATGCGGTTCTCGCGCACCGACTCGACGCGGATGTCGTAGCCGTTGTGGACGACGGTGTCGCCGCGCTTCGGCAGCCGGCCGATCTCGCCGAACACGAAGCCGCCGACGGAGTTGTAGGCGTCCGAGTCGACGGGCAACTCGAGGCCGTAGTCCTCGAGGTCGCTGATCGCGACGTGCCCGCGGACGAACCAGTCGCCGTTCGGCAGCCGGCGCACGGCGCCGCCGAGCGGGTCGGTCTCGTCGGCGATCTCGCCCACGACCTCCTCGATGATGTCCTCGACCGTGACGATGCCGGCGGTGCGGCCGTATTCGTCGATGACGATCGCGAGCGACGTGCGCTGGCGCTGCAGGTCGGCCAGCAGGTCGTCGAGCGGCTTCGTCTCCGGGACGATCGGCGCCTCGCGCACGAGACCCTCCATCGTCGCCTCCGGGCCGTCGCTCATCAGCCGCTGGGCGAGTGCGTTGGCGTGGACGATCCCGCGCACGCGGTCGTGGTTGTCGTCCTCGGTGACGACGAGCCGCGTGTGGCCGGACGAGACGCAGCGCCGCAGCGCGGTCTCGACCGGCTCCGACATGTCGACGGTCACGATGGCGGGCGCGGGGGTCATGACCTGGCGCGCCTCCTGCTCGTGGAGGTGGAACACGCCCGTGAGCATCCCGGCCTCACCCTCGTCGAGCTTGCCGCCGGTCAGCGACTGCTGGATCAGCACCTTGAGCTCCTCGGGCGTCTCCCCCTCCTGCAGCGCGCCCGCGGTCTTCACCCCCATGAGCCGCAGGATCGCGTTCGAGGCGCCGTTGAGGACGACGATGAACGGGTGGAAGACGCGTGCGAACAGGTGGAGCGGCCGAGCGCAGAGCAGCGCCGCGCGCTCGGCCGTCTGAATTGCCCAGATCTTCGGGACCTGCTCGCCGATCGTGATGTGGAGCGCCGTCGTGATCAGATACGCGAGGCCGAACGACACGGCGAGCGACACGCCGTGCGGGACCGCGGTGCCGAGGAGGTCCTCGATCAGCGTCGCCACCGCCGGCTCGCCGAGGAAGCCGATGCCCAGCGAGGTGAACGTGATGCCGAGCTGGCACGCCGACAGGTAGCGCGACAGGTCGTCGGAGATCTGCACCGCGACGGCCGCCGAACGGCGCCCGGTCTCGGCCTCGCTCTGCAGGTGGGCGCGGCGCGAGCGCACGAACGCGAACTCGGCCGCCACGAAGAACCCGTTCAGCAGCACGAGCACCAGGACCGCGAGGAGCAGCAGCGCGGTGATCATGCGCGCGGGCGGTGGCGCCGGGGCGGCGCGCCGCTACTTCGGGACGAGTCGTCGTCGTCGTTCATCAGGCGACTGGAGCGAGACTAGCAGTCGAGACGGCGGTTCCCCCGCTCATACTGGTTCCATGCGCATCGTCTCCCTCGTCCCGTCGGCCACCGAGACGCTGTTCGCGCTCGGGCGCGGCGACGAGGTCGCCGCCGTCACGCACGAGTGCGACCATCCGCCGGAGGCGCTCGACCTGCCGAAGGTGACGCGCGACGTGATCGGGCCGGGGCTGGCGCCGGACGAGATCGACCGCGCGGTCCGGGAGCTCACGCGGGAGGGCCGCTCCATCTACGAGCTCGACGAGGACCGCCTCCGCGCGCTCGCCCCCGACCTGATCGTCACGCAGGCGCTGTGCACGGTGTGCGCCGTCTCCTACGACGACGTCCGCGCGATCGCCGAGCGCATGGACCCCGCGCCGGAGGTCGTCGCGCTCGACCCGCGCACGCTCGGGGAGGCGCTCGGCGACATCCGCACGCTCGCGCAGGCGACGGACGCCAAGGACGCGGGCGTGGCGCTCGTGCAGGACGCCGCGCAGCGGATCGACCGCGTGCGGCTGGCCGTGCGCGCCGCCGAGCCGGTGCCCGTCGCGGCGCTCGAATGGCTCGACCCGCCGTTCTCCGCGGGGCACTGGACGCCGCAGCTGATCGAGTACGCCGGCGGCATCGACGTGCTCGGGCTTCCGGGCGAGCACTCCGAGGAGCGGCGGTGGGAGGAGGTGGTCGCCGCGCGGCCGCGGGTGGTCGTGTGCATGCCGTGCGGCTACGACGCCGCGCGCGCGCTCGACGAGGCCGAGGCCTACGCGGACGAGCTCGCCACTGTCGGCGCCGAGCGCATCGTCGCCGTCGACGCGGCCGCGTACTTCTCGCGCCCCGGGCCGCGGCTCGTCGACGGGCTCGAGCTGCTCGCGCACGTCCTCCATCCCGACCGCGTGCCCGACGCGCCCGGCGAGGCGCTCGAGCTCGTGCTCTGAAGCGCGGTCAGTCGCCGTCGCGCGAGTCGCGCCAGCGCTTGCGGGCGCGCTCGATCGACTCCAGCGCCTCCTCCCGCGGGTACCAGCCGTCGACCTTGACGACCTTCCACTCGGGCGTCTTGTAGATGGAGAAGAAGTGCGAGATCTCGTCGCGCAGCGTCATCGGCAGGTCGTCGAGGCGCTCGATGTGCGACCAGTTCGGGTCCGTGATCGGGACGCAGAGGATCTTGTTGTCCTCGGCGTTCTGGTCGCGCATGCGGAACAGCGCGACGGGCTTCACCTCGATGTGGCAGCCGGGGAACGTCGGCTCGCTCACGCAGATCATGCAGTCCAGCGGGTCCCCGTCCGAGGCAAGCGTCTCCTTGAAGAAGCCGTAGTCGGTCGGATAGTCGAGCGAGGAGAAGAGCAGGCGGTCGAGCTTGATCGCCCCGAGCTCCTCGTCCCACTCGTACTTGTTGGACGACCCCTTGGGGATCTCGACGACGGCGAAGAGCGGCGGGTCGGACATGCGCCCGCGGAGGCTACCCGGCCGCGCCGGTCGCCCGTCCGGCGACCGCCACCGCACCCACGGCGGCGACGAGGCCGATCGCCGCGCACG
>DATMVH010000656.1:0-3354 GCA_035563395.1 Solirubrobacteraceae bacterium | reverse complement strand
GGTCGAGCGCAGGTCCTCGGGCAGGCGCGCGGCGACGACCTCGCCCACGACGAAGGCCGCCACCGACCAACCCAGATAGGCGCCGTGCTGACCGGCGCGCCAGGGGCGGTCGCGCCGCGGTGGGGACGCCGGCCACCAGACCCACGGCGTCACCCGCACGGTCCCGTCGTTGAACGCGTTGACGGGCCGGTCGATGCGTTCGAGCGGCCGCGTGAGGCGGTCGAAGACGGTCACGGCGCCACTGTACCGGGGCCCGGTGCCCGGGCACTCACATGGGGATCTCGATGCGGTCCTGCTCGCCGTCTCCCGGATGACGCGCGCCGGCACGCCGATCGCCACCACGCCCGCGGGCAGGTCGCGCGTGACGACCGCGCCGGCGCCGACCACGGTGTCAGCGCCGATGGTCACGCCGGTGCAGACGGTCACGCCGGAGCTCAGCCAGAGTTGTCGCCGACCACGATCGGCATCGCCGACTCCCAGCCGATCCGCCGCGGCTCGGGGTCGATCGGGTGCGTGGCCGTGATGAACTGCACGCGCGAGGCGACCTGGCAGGCGGCGCCGACGGTGACCGGGGCGACGTCGAGCATCAGGCAGTCGTAGTTGAAGGACGTTCGGCCCCGATGCGCACCCGCGTGCCGTACTCGAGGTGGAACGGCGGGCGGATGTGCACGCCCTCGCCGCACTCGCCGAGCAGCTCGCGCAGCAGCCGGTCGCGCAGGTCCTGCTCCGCGAAGGCGCTGCCGTTGTAGCGCTCGAGGATCTCCTGCGCGCGCTTGAAGTCGGCGGCGAGGTCCTCGTCGTCGGCGATGTAGAGATCGCCGCGCAGCATCCGTTCCTTCATCTCGCCCATGCGTCGCTCCTGTCCGATGGTCGTTCGCTATCGCGCGTCTGCGCTCGCCGGCGGGGCCGCGGGAGCGCGCTCGGGTGCGGGCGGCGGCCGCAGGACGCCTGAGATGAGGAGCCCCAGCGCGACGAGCCCGCCCGTGACGGTGAGCGCGTCGAGCGTGCCGGTGTGCTCGCCGAGGAAGCCGATCAGCGGCGGGCCGGCGAGGAAGGCGACGTAGCCGATCGTGGCCACCACGCTGACGCGAGCCGCGGCGTGCGCGGGATCGTCGCCCGCGGCGCTCATGCCCACGGGGAAGCCGAGCGCGGTGCCGAGTCCCCACAGTGCCGCGCCGGCCATGGCCACCGGCAGCGTCGCGCCCCAGACGACGAGCGCAAGCCCGGCGAGCGCCAGCGCGGCGAAGACGCGGACGGTGCGCACGCGGCCGTGGCGATCGATCAGGCCCGGGCCGAACCACCGGCCGAGTGTCATCGCGGCCAGGAAGATGGCGAAGGTCAGCGCGCCCAGCGCGGCGGCCGCGCCGTAGCCGTCGATGATCGCCACGCCGAGCCAGTCGTTGCCCGTGCCCTCGGTGAACGCCGCGGCGAACACGAAGACGCCGATCAGCACCGTACGCGGCTCGGTCCACGCCTTGAGCGGATTGCGGCGCTCGCCGTGCTCGGCCGGCGCGTGGGCGTCGGGCAGGAAGTCGCGCACGGCCAGCGGGCCCGCGACGGCGACGATCGCCGCCACCCCGAGAAGGTGGACGGTGGCGGAGACGCCGAGCGCCACCATCGCGGAGCCGAGCAGCGCGCCCGCCACCGTGCCGACGCTGAACCCGGCGTGGAAGCGCGGCATGATCGCCCGCCCCAGGTCGCGCTCGACCGCCGATCCCTCGACGTTCATGGCCACGTCCCACGTGCCGTTGCCGACGCCCAGCGCGAACAGCCCCACGACCACGGGCGCCACACCCGCGGCATAGCCGAGTCCCGCGGTGGCGAGCCCGGCCGCCGCCAGCAGGGCCATGGCGCCGACCGTGCGCGCGGTGCCGAGCCGCGCGACGACCAGGCCGGACAGCGGCATCGAGGTGACGGACCCGACCGCGATCGCCAGCAGCACGAGCCCGAGCTCGCGCGGCGAGAGCCCGAGCGCGTCGCGGACCTGCGGGATCCGCGACGCCCAGCTCGCGAAGGCGAACCCCGACAGGATGAAGACGGCATACACCGAAGCCGTGGCACGGCGCAGGGCGCGGGAGGGACGTTCGGACGGCACGGGATGCACGGCGCGCTCAGGCGGCGGCGGAGACGGCGGGCGCCTCGGGAGTCACCACGGCGATGCCGAGCCGCTCGTAGGCGGCGACCGCGGCCCGCGGCGCATCGGTGACGAGGACATCGACGCCGGCGGCGGGCGCGACGACGTACGGGCTCACCGACCCGAGCTTGTCCGCCGATGCCAGGACGATCGCGCGCGCGGAGCGCTCGATCATGGTCCGCACCACCAGCGCCTCGTCGCGCTCGCGGAACGTCACGCCCACGCCGGGATCGACGCCGCAGGCGCTCACCACGCACGCATCGGGACGCAGCGCCTGGAGCTGCGCGACGGTCTCCGCGCCCGTCACCGTCTGCGACATGCGGTGCAGGTGACCGCCGAGGAGGTCGACGTCGACGGTGGGGTGGTCGCGCAGCGCGAGCGCGACGTCGGGACTCGACGTGACGACCGTCGCCTCCAGGTCCCGCGGCAGGCGCTGCGCCACCAGCAGGACCGTCGTCCCGCCGGCGAAGGCCACGACGCCGCCCCGGGGCACCTGTCCGGCCGCGAGTCCCGCGACCGTCGCGGTGGACGGCTCCTCGAGCGCGAGCCGGTCGGCGAGGCGCCGCGGGGCGCGCGCGGGACGAACCGCCCCGCCGCGTACGCGCCGCAGCGCGCCCAGCGCCTCGAGCTCGGCGAGGTCCCGCCGCACCGTGTCGATCGAGACGCCCAGACGCGTCGCGACGTCCGCGGACACCACGCGGCCCGCGGCGTCGAGCGCGGCGAGGATCTCGGCCTGCCGAGCGGGCGGAAACGCGCGCCCCAGCTCGTTCCTCACACGCCGCACGATACCGCACCTTCATGCAGGAACGGGCACGACACCGGCGGAAGACCGCACGCGCGGTGGTCGCGCGAGGGCCGCGGAGTCGACCCGCGGCCGGCGGGGTACATCGCGCCCTCGGGGCGGAATCGCGTGCACGGCCTTCCGGATACGCCGAGCGCGGCCGGCGAGCACGCGGCGGCGCTCCGGCGCGCCTACGGCTTCCGTGAGGTGGTCGTCGGCGAACGCCTTCAGGGCGGCTACGCGAACGACCTCTTCCGCGTCGAAGCCGACGGCACGCCGCTCGTGCTGCGGGTGAAGCTGCCGCCGGCGGACGAGCAGGACATCGCGTGGGAGCACCGACTCGTCGCCGCGCTCGCCGAGCGCCTGCCGGTGGTCCACGCGCCCGTCCCGGCGCGCGACGGGCGCACCGTCGTCCGGCTCGGGGATCGCGTCGCGTGGC
>DATMVH010000655.1:0-2696 GCA_035563395.1 Solirubrobacteraceae bacterium | reverse complement strand
CGGACAGCGCGGTCACGAGCCCGCCCGGCGGCTTCCATGCGAACACGCCGCACGGGGCGGCCCCGACCCGCGGCACCTCCGCTCCGGTCATCCCGCGCAGGAACAGGTAGAGCACGCCGGCGATCTGCTCGTCGGGGTCGTAGCCGCGCAGCCGCCAGCGCAGGTAGCGATGCACGGCGACGGTGTAGAGCAGCGCCTGCAGGCCGTAGTGGGCGTGCTCCATCTCCACCGCCAGCGCGGCCGGGCGGTGGTGCCACGCGGTCAGCGGCTCGCCCGGCCCGGCGAGCCAGTTCGTCTTGTGGTCGGCGATCGCGAAGCGGTCGCCCGGGAGCCGCAGCACGAGGTCGAGCGAGCCCGTCAGGAAGCCGCGCACGCTCTCGCGCAGCGCAGGGTCGGTGAGCCTCGCGGCATAGCCGCCGAGCGGGTCGTCCGGCCCGAGGTGCTCGCGCAGCACGCCGGCGATCGCCTCCAGCGCGACCCGGCCCGTCGGATCGTCGCCGCCGGCGAGCGGGAGCTCGAAGGCGAGCTCGTCGAGCCGGTCCGCGCGCCCCACGTCGCGCAGCCGCAGGCCGTCGAGCGCCGGACCGAGCGGGGTCTCGATCGCCGCGCGCAGGCCCGCCACGACGGCTGCCCGGTCGCCCAGGTCGACCGGCCGCGCGGCCGTGGCGGCGGCGAGCTGGGCCGCGAGCTCGGCGTCGAGGTCCGCGGCGGCGAAGTCGGCGCCTTCCAGCACGCGGTGCACGAGCGTGCCCACGCGGACGCCCGCCGGCATGTCCGCGAGAAGCGATCGAACGGCGCGCAGCTCGGCCGCGGCGGGATCCGCGCCCGGCTCGGTGAACGGCGCGGCGGGCGGCGCGTCGGGCTCGTCGGAGCGCTCGGCGTCCTCCGGCTCGCTCCCGACGCGCGGCTCGTGCGCTTCCGCGGTGATGTCGCTGTAGGACGTCCGGCGCCAGCGGGCGTCGAGCGCGCGGTCGAACGTCGCCGCGGTCAGCGCGCGCGGCGCGCCGGGCGCCGGGCTCCACCACGCGGGCGGTCCCAGCGCCGAGCGCTCCACGCTCACGCACCCGGGCGCCTCGGCGGCGACCCGCTGGAAGCGCGCGAATGCGTCCGCGTCGCGCGGCGTCGCGGTCCCGCTCGGCGGGACCGTGCCGTCCGCCTGGCGCGCGAACAGCAGGCGGCCCAGCGCCGAGTGGCGGCTGTCCCAAGACCCCGCCCACCACATGACCGCCTGGTGCTTGGCCCGGGTGAGCGCCACGTACGCGAGCCGCAGGTCCTCGCCGCGCTGCTCCTCCTCCTGCCGCCGCTTGTGGCGCGGCCAGTCGGGTCCTTCCAGGCCGACGTCCAGCACGCGCGCGTCCCCGCGGGCGGGGTCGTGGAAGAGCACGGGGTGCGGCGGGCTGGACGGCAGGAAGCCCGGCTCCCACAGATACGGGAAGTAGACGATGGGGAACTCGAGGCCCTTGCTGCGGTGGATGGTGAGGACCTGGACGGCCTCGGCGTCGGACTCCAGCCGGCGGCTGCGCTCCTCGTCGCCGGTCTCCTGCTCGGCCGCCGCGATCCGCCGGCGCAGCCACGAGGTCAGCGCCGTGGGCCCGAGCTGCTCCGTCGTCGCCGCCGCGTGGAGGAGCTGGCCGACGTGCCGCAGGTCCGTGAGCCGCCGCTCGCCGTCGGCGGCGGCGAGCACGCGGCCCGGCACCCGCTCCGCGTGCATCACGGTCTCTGTGAGCGAGGCGACGCCGCGGTGGCGCAGGACGTGCGCCCACTGGTGCAGCCGGCGGTGGAGCCGCTCCAGGTCGTCCTCGCCGGCCTCCGCGATCGCCTCGGCGGTCCAGCCGAGGAACGGCGTGAGCGCCGCCGCGCGGGCGCGCACGCCATACGTCGGGCGCTCGATCGCTTCGAGCAGGCGCAGCCAGTCGCGCGCCGGCGCGGTGCCGAAGACGCTGCCCGCGCCGTTGATCACGGCGGGGATCCCGGCCTCGTCGAGCTTGTCGCGCACGAGCGCCGCGTTGCGGTGCGTGCGCACGAGGACCGCCACGTGGCCGGGCCGGACGCGCTCGCGCCGCTCCGTCGCGCCGTCCTGCGCGCGCACCTCGATCTCGGCCGGCGACGACAGCAGCCGGACGAGGTCGGCGGCGAGGTCCGTCGCGACGTGCTCGCGCGCGGAGGCGTTCGTCGCGTACCCGCCGCGGCTCTGCGCGATCGACGGCTCGTCGCGATGGACGACGCGCACGCGCAGCGCCGCGGTGACGGGGGCGCCGGACAGCCGCGGCGCCCGGTTCCCGGGTGCCGCCTGCACCGTGCGGTAGGCGATGCCCTCGTGGCCGAGCCGCGCGCCGCCGAACAGCGCGTCGTAGGCGTCGATGAGGTCCTGGTCGCTGCGCCAGTTGACGTCGAGCGTCGCGCGGTCGCCGGCGGCGCGGGCCGCCGCGAGGTAGGCGTAGACGTCCGCGCCGCGGAACGCGTAGATCGCCTGCTTCGGGTCGCCGATCAGCACGAGCGTCGCCCCGCCGCCGCCGAACGCGCGGCGGAGGATGTCCCATTGCACGGGGTCGGTGTCCTGGAACTCGTCCACGAGGACCACGCGGTGGCGGGCGCGCAACCGCCGCGCGGCCACGTCGCCGTCCGGGCCGGCGAGTGCGGCGTCGAGGCGGGTGAGGAGGTCGTCGTAGGTCATCACGCCGAGCCGGCGCTTGCGG
>DATMVH010000654.1:0-5555 GCA_035563395.1 Solirubrobacteraceae bacterium | reverse complement strand
GCCGGCGGCGAGCCGTCCGCCTCGGCGCACCCGGCACCGAGTTGGCCGCTTCGTTGCGCCGGCCGAGCGGGGCCCCCACCGGGCGCCGCTTCGTCGTGCGGGCGGGGCGGCCCGCGCCGCAGGCCGGATACGCTCCGGCCGTGACCGCGCCCCGCTGGACCGTCCGCCCGCCGACGCGCGAGGACTTCGGCGCGTGGCGCCGCCTCTACGCCGCCTACGCGGACTTCTACGCGGTGGAGCAGTCCGAGGAGGACGCCGCGCGCGTGTGGGACTGGATCCACGACCCCGGCCACGAGGTCGAGTGCCTGCTGCTCGAGCGCGACGGCCGCGTCCTCGGGCTCGCGCACGTGCGGGAGTTCGCGCGGCCGCTGGCGTCGTCGGCGGGCGGCTTCCTCGACGACCTCTTCATCGACGCGGAGGCCCGCGGCGCCGGCGGCGTGGACGCGCTCATGGCCGCGCTGCGGCAGCGGGGCGCCGAGCGTGGCTGGACGGTGATCCGCTGGATCACGGCCGACGGCAACCACCGCGCCCAGCGCGTCTACGACCGCGTCGCCACGCGCACGCGCTGGGTCACCTACGACATGGACGTCGAGAAGCCGTAGCTCACTCCTTGTCCTCCAGCCCCGCGGGCGCGAGCCTGGCGAGGCGGACGGCGAGCGGCTTCGGCGGGCGCCCGCGCGCCTCCGCACGCTCCTTGCGGATCACCGCGTGGCGGACGAGGCGCCCGCCGACGAAGCGGACGGGCTCGGGCGGGAAGCGGTCGTGGCGGCGGTCGACGAGCGGCAGGCGGGTCCACTCGTCGTCGAGGCCGAGCGCGAGGCCGGCGAGCACGCGGCCGCCGATCACGCTCGGGGCGACGCCGTTGCCGCTCCAGCCCACGCCGTAGACGATGTGCTCGCGGCCGCCGAGCCGCCCGAGGACCGGGATGCTGTTCGGCGTGCGGTCGATCGGGCCGCCCCAGTGCTGCTCGACGGGGACGTCGGCGAGCGCCGGGTAGCAGCGGCGGAAGTCGGCCGTGGCCATCTGCGCGCGCTCGGCGCTGCGGTCGTAGCCGGCGCCGATGCGCCCGCCGAACGCGAGGTCCGCCGTGCCCTTGCCGAACGCGACGCGGCCGTCGACCGTGCGGCGGTAGTAGTCGACCATCAGCTGGGAGTCGGTGATGGCGTCGTAGCCCGTCCAGCCGATCTCGGCGAGCCGGTCGGGGATCGGCGGGGTGGCGACGATGTCGCTCGACACGACGATCAGCGACCGCCGCAGCTCCGGCACCGCCGCCGCCCACGCGTTCATGGCGATCACGAGCCGGTCCGCGCGCACGACGCCCCGCGCGGTGCGGATCTGGACGGGCCGGTCGCGGGTGAAGCCCGCGACGCGCGTCTGCTCGTGGATGCGCACGCCGGCGTCGAGCGCGACCCGGCGCAGGCCGCGGGCGAGGCGCGCGGGCTGCAGGCAGGCGCCGCTCGGCTCGCGCACGCCGCTGCGATGCACGGCGGAGCCCGTCCGCGCGACCACCTCGTCGCGGCCGACCCGCTCGAACACTCCCGCGCCGATGCGCTCCGTCGCGCGCACGACGGCCTCCCACGCCCCTTCCTGCGCCGGCGACGTCGCCGTCCACAGCATCCCGTCGCGGCGGAACTGCGCGTCGATGCCGTGGCCCGCGCAGAAGGCCTCGAGCTCGCCGATCGCGGCCTCGGAGCGCCGGCACAGCCGGACGGCCTCCTGCTCGCCGCAGATGCCGGCGAGGCTGCTGAGCTTCGGCCACCACGACAGCGCCATCCCGCCGTTGCGCCCCGACGCGCCGCCGCCGCAGACGTCCCGCTCGAGCACCACGACGTCGCACGCCGGATCGTGCTCCTTGATGCGGATGGCCGTCCAGAGGCCGACGAAGCCGCCGCCGGCGATGGCGACGTCGGCGCGCGCGTCCCCCGTGAGCGGCGGGGCGGGCGCCTCGCCGTCCAGGGCCTCGCGGAGCCACAGCGACCGGTGCGGCGCGTGCGCCGGCGGTGCGGAGCCGTTCGTCGCGCGCCGTGTCCCGCGGAGAAGCGCCATGGCGGCGGGATTGTCGGGCGGCGCCGGTGCGCGGGCAAGCGAACGCGACTAGGAAAAACGGGGCGCGGCTCATACGCGCGTACGAACCGGCGCGCTCAGCCTCCGTCGGCGGAGCCGCGCGACCATTCGAGCGCCTTCAGCGCGAGCCACAGCTCGGCGATCGCGCTCGTGTCGGCGAGCCGGCGCCCCGTGAGCTCCTCGACCCGGCGCATGCGGTAGACGAGCGTCTGCTTGTGCACGTGCAGCGCCGCGGCCGCGTCCTTCCACGAGCGGTTCTGCTCGAGGAACACGCGCAGGGAGCGCAGCAGGTCGGCGTCGCGCGCCGCGTCGTAGTCCATGACCGGCCCGAGCACCTGCGCGGCGGCGTCCCGCGCCTCGGTCAGCCCGCGGGGAAGGAACAGGGACGGCGCCGCCTCGCCGTAGCGGACGACCGCCGCGCCGGCGGCGGGCGCCGCGTGGAGCGCCCAGACGGCCTCGCGGGCGGCGTCGGCGGCGCGCGCCGGGCGGCCGAGCGGCCCGCTCAGGCCGATCGGCGCGGACGCCGGGACCTCCGTGCGCAGCGCGGCGAGGCCGCCTTCGTCGTCGCGGAGCAGGAGCAGCAGCGTCGGGGCGCGGCGCAGCAGCAGGTGCGGCACGCCGCGGTCCTCGAGGCGCAGGTGCAGCGTCCGGTGCTCGTCGCGCTCCGCCGCGCAGGCCGCCAGCACCCGCGGCTCCGCCGCGAGCCCGCGCTCGTCGAGCAGCGCCCCGGCCGCCTCGGCGTCCAGCCGCCCATCGACGAGCCCGCCGAGCAGCTCCGCGCCGAACGCGCGCCGGCGCTCGCGCTCCACGCTCTCGCGCTCGACCTCGAGCGCCACGATGCCCGCGACCTGGCGCAGGACCGCGAGGTCGTCCAGCCCGCCGGCGCCGGGCACGATCAGCGTGACCGGGCGAGACGCCGGGACGGCGAGCGCCATGTACGGAACGGCGTCGGCGGTGATGCGCAAGACCGCGGGCATCGGGCCGTGGCGCGCCTCGACCGCCTCGCGCAGCGCGTGCACGACCGCCCGCGGCGGCTCGGCGGCGTCCGGCATCACCGACACGCCGCGCTCGTGATCGACGACGTGGACGGCCCCGCCCACGACGCCCTCGATCTGGGCGAGCAGGCTCGGCGTCTCCGCGCCGACGGCCGCGTGGCGCAGCGTCTCGTACAGGCGCAGCGTCTCGAGCACTCGGGCGTGCTCCTCGCTGCGGTTCGCCTCGGCGACCGCGCGCGCGAGCGCGCTGAACGGCACCTCGTAGGACGTGAACAGCACCGGGACGCCGCGCGCGTCGGCCGCCGCGCACAGCTCCGCGGTGACCGGCGGAGCGTGCATCCGGTGCCCGATCGCGACGCCGCTGAGGCCGGCGTCGGCGATCCGCTCGAGCCACGCGCGCTGCGCCTCTGCGCCGGCCGGGACGCCGAGGCCGGTCGTGCAGAGCAGATCGCCCGCGCCGAGCCACTCCGTCGGGTCCGGGAGCTCGCAGACATGGGCCCAGGAGACCTCGCGGTCGAGCCCGCACGCGCCGGCGTGGACCCACGTGCGCAGGTCGGGCAGGCCGACGAGGTCACGGACGGTCATGGCCACGCGACGCCACTCATACCAGAGCACGAGGGACTCGTTCACGTTCATATCTCCGCCGACTAGGCGGGCGCCCGGCCGCTCCGTATAAGACCGGCACGGTGCGCGCTCGTCGCGCCTCCGTCCGGGATGCGAGCGAGACAAGGAGAGCCGGCATGCTTCGCGTAGGGGTGGACGTCGGAGGCACGTTCACGGACCTGTTCGCCTGGGACCGCGACGCCCCCGAGGCCGACCGCGTGCGCGAGGCCAAGGTGCTCACGACGCCGGCCGATCCCGCCGTCGGCGTGATGAACGCACTCGAGGCCGCGCACATCGATCCCTCGACGATCGTGACCATCGTCCACGGGACGACGATCGCCACCAACGCGCTCATCGAGCGCCGCTACCGCGAGCCGGCGCTCGTCACGACGAACGGGTTTCGCGACGTGCTGGAGATCGGCCGCCAGCGCCGGCGGCGCCTGTACGACCCCTACCAGGTCAAGGTCCCGCCCCTGATCGAGCGCAGCCGGCGGTTCACGGTCGGGGAGCGGATGGCCGCCGACGGGACGCCGGTCGAGCCGCTCGACCGCGACGACGCGCGGCGGGTCGCCGAGCAGATCGCCGCGGCCGGGATCGACAGCGTCGCGGTCGCGTTCATCAACGCGTACCGCAACGGCGAGCACGAGGAGGAGATGCGCGACGCCCTCCTCGAGGTCGTCCCCGGCGCGAAGATCGCGCTGTCCTCGCAGACGCGCCCGAAGATGCGCGAGCTCGGCCGCTTCGTGACCACCGCGATCCGCGCGGCGCTGCTGCCCGCGGTCGACGAGTACCTGGACAACCTGCAGCGCCGGCTCGAGCAGGCCGGCTGCCGGGCTCCGCTGTTCATCGTCAAGAGCAACGGCGGGATGATGAGCGGCGCCACGGCGCGCGAGCGGCCCGAGGAGCTGCTCGAATCCGGCCCGGCCGGCGGCGTGGCGGCGGCGAGCTACCTCTCGGACCTGCTCCGCCAGCCGAGCCTGATCGTCACCGACGTCGGCGGGACGAGCTTCGAGGCGAGCGTGATGGAGGAGGGCCAGGGCCTCGTCACGGACGAGTACGAGATCGAGTGGGAGCGCCCGGTGATCACGCCGATGCTCGACATCCGCAGCATCGGCGCGGGCGGCGGCTCCATCGCCTGGATCGACGACGGCGGCTCCCTGCGCGTCGGGCCGCAGAGCGCGGGCGCCGACCCCGGCCCCGCCTGCTACGGCCGCGGCGGCACCAAGCCGACGGTCACGGACGCCAACCTCGTCATGGGCCGGATCGACCCGACGCTCGGCGGCAAGTTCACGCTCGACCGCGAGGCGGCGGCGACGGCGATCCGCACGGTGGCCGACCAGCTCGGGATGTCCGTGCTCGAGTGCGCCGAGGGCATCACGGAGATCGTGAGCGAGAACATGGCGGCCGCCATCCGGATGGTCTCCACGGACCGCGGGCGCGACCCGCGCGACCACATGCTCGTCGCCTTCGGCGGCGCGGGCGGGCTGCACGCGCACCAGATCGCCCAGTCCGTCGGCGTGGAGCGGGTGCTCGTGCCACGGTTCTCCGGCGTCGCGTCGGCCTTCGGCGCGATCACCATGGACATCCGCCACGACGTCGAGGCGACGTTCTACGCGCCGACCGCCGACGTCGACGTGGACGCGCTGGCAGCCGCGTTCGCCGACCTCGAGCACGAGGTGAGGACCCTGCTGGAGTCCGACGGCGTCGCGTCCGCCGACATCTCGCTCGAGCGCGCGGCGCAGATGCGCTACGTCGGCCAGTCCTACGAGGTCACGACGCCCGTGCCCGACGGCGCGCTCGACGCCGACGCGGTCGCCGGGATCGCCGGCGCGTTCCACGACGTCCACGAGCGCGAGTACGGCGTGTCCTCGGACACGTTCGCGGTGGCCTTCG
>DATMVH010000653.1:0-4568 GCA_035563395.1 Solirubrobacteraceae bacterium | reverse complement strand
AGCGCCGCAACGCGCTCGAGCACTGCGGCGCGGCTGCCGGGCTCCGCGAGCGCGTCGCGCAGCGTGTAGAGCTGGAGGCCGATGGCGGGTGGCACGGGTCGTCTCCTCTCTCACCGCGACCGGGAAACCGGCTCGGGACGGACGGCGGCGTCGGGGATGGAGCGGGCGCCGTCCGCGAGCGTCGCGCCCTCGATCGCCTCGAGCACCTCGAGGACGTGGAGCGCGAACTGGCCGGAGACGCGGAGCGGCGCGCCGGACAGCGAGCCGACGAGGTCGGCGACGCCGTGGCCGCGGAACTGGCGTGGAGAGTCGTCGCGCGTGGGGCCGATCACCGGCGGCAGCTCGCGCCAGGGCACGTCGGGCCACGGGAGGCGGTCCATCGGCGTGTCGTCGCGGCGCTTCGCGAGCACGGGCCGGTCGTGGTGGTTCGGGTCCGGCACCTGCAGCGTGCCCTCCGTGCCGTAGACCTCGATGTGCGGCAGGGTCGTGTCCCAGACGTCGAAGGAGTACAACGCCGTGACGAGCGCGCCGGACACCGTCCGCATGATCGCCGTGGCCGTCGTCGGCACCTTCACGTCGATGACGTCGACCGTGCGCTGCGGCGCGGTCGCGGCGATCCGCGGCGTGGGCACCGCGGTGGCCGCGGCCACTTCGGCGATCGGGCCGAGCAGGTTCACGAGCGCCGCGATGTGGTACGGGCCCCAGTCGAGCACCGGGCCGCCGCCCGGCTCGAAGAAGAACGCCGGGTGCGGGTGCCAGGCCTCGACGCGCGAGGAGCGCACGAACGAGGTCGCGGCGAACGGCGTGCCGATGAGGCCGTCGTCGATCGCCGCCCGCGCGGTCTGCCCGGCGGTGCCGAGGAAGGTGTCGGGGGCCGCGCCGAGCACGCGCCCGGCGGCCGCCGCCTGCTCGAGGTTCTCGCGCGCGAGCGCCGCCGACGCGGCGAGCGGCTTCTCGACGTAGACGTGCTTGCCGGCGGCGAGCGCATCCCGGGTCAGGGGGTAGTGCGCGGACGGCGGCGTGATGTTGACCACGACGTCGATGCCGGGGTCCGCGAGCAGGTCCTCGACGCCGCCCCACGCCGGCACGCCGTGCTCTTCGGCCTCGGCGCGGGCGCGCTGCGGGTCGAGGTCGGCCACGCGGGCGACCGGCAGGTCGTGCCAGGCAAGGCCGCGGGCGTACGCGGGGAAGATCGCGCCCGTGCCGACGACGCCGACGCGCGCGTCAGGCATCGAAGAACACCGTCTCCCCCGGGCCCTGGAGGCGGATGTCGAACCGGTAGCCGCCGCCGTCCGGCACCGCCAGGAGCGTGTCGCGCCGCGCCGGGGGCACGGCGGCGAGCACCGGGTCGGCCGCGTTCGCCTCCTCGTGGTCGGCGAAGTACAGGCGCGTGACGAGCCGGTGCAGCAACCCGCGCGCGAAGACCGAGACCGCGAGGTGCGGGGCCTGCGGGGCGCCGCCGGGACCGGGCACGGGGCCGGGAGGCAGGGTGACCACGTGCCAGCGGCCGTCCGCGTCCGTCGGGCAGCGCGCGAACCCGCGGAACCCCGCGCCGGCGGGCGGGTCCGCCTGCCAGGTCTCCACCATCCCGTCCGGCACCGCCTCGCCGTCGCGGTCGAGCAGGCGGCCGGAGATGCGGACGGATCCCGCGGCGCCCGCTTCGACGGCGTACGGCCCGTCCTCCCACGGCAGCCCGATCGCGAGGTACGGCCCGACGGTCTGCGCCGCGGTCGGCAGCAGCGTCACAGCGCGTCCTCCATCGGCGTCTCGTCGCGGCCGCGCAGGACGATGTCCCACTCGTACGCGAGCGCCCAGTTCGGCTGCGTGCGGTCGAGCGAGAAGCGGGCGATCAGCCGCTCGCGCGCCCGCGGGTCGCGCACGGAGTTGAAGATCGGGTCCTGGCCGAACAGCGGGTCTCCCGGGAAGTACATCTGCGTGACGAGCCGCTGGGCGAAGGCCTCGCCGAGCAGGGAGAAGTGGATGTGCGCCGGGCGCCACGCGTTGTGGTGGTTCGGCCACGGGTACGCGCCCGGCTTGATCGTCACGAACTCGTAGCGCCCGTCGTCGTCGGTGAGGCAGCGCCCGCCGCCGCTGAAGTTCGGGTCGAGCGGCGCCGGCCAGTTGTCCGTGTGGTGGCGGTAGCGGCCGGCGGCGTTCGCCTGCCAGATCTCGACGAGCGCGCCGCGCATCGGCCGCCCGTCGCCGTCCAGGAGCCGCCCGGACACGGTGATGCGCTCGCCCAGCGGCTCCCCCGCGTGCGCGCGGGTGAGGTCGTGGTCGAGCGCGCCGACGCGGTCGCGCCCGAGCTGGGGCCCGGTCACCTCGGTGATGGTGTGCGGGAGGTGGACGAGCGGCTCGCGCGGACTGCGCGACCGGGTCGCCTTGTAGCCGGGGAAGTCGAGCGGCGGGTGCACGTCGCGATCGTCGCGCCGAAAGCCCGCCACTTCCCCCGTCATCTCCGACCGCCCGCCACGCGCTGCGAGCGTACCGCTATAGGCTGCGGCGGCGCGTGCAGGCGGCGGAGGGAGGCAGCGGGACATGCGGACGCAGGTGGGCATCGTCGGCGCCGGCCCGGCCGGCCTGACGCTCGCCCTGCTGCTCCACCGCGCCGGCATCGAGTCCGTCGTGCTGGAGGCCCGCAGCCGCGCCTACGTCGAGCACCGCGTCCGCGCCGGCCTCCTCGAGCAGAACACCGTCGACCTGCTGCACGACCTCGGCGTGGGCGACCGGCTCGCGCGCGAGGGGCTGCGCCACACCGGCGTGTTCATCCGCCACCAGGGCCGCACGCAGCACGTCGACATGTCCGACCTCACGGGCCGCTTCCTCACCATCTACGGCCAGCAGGAGGTGGTCAGGGACCTGATCGCCGCCCGGCTCGAGCGCGGCGGCGAGCTGCGCTTCGAGGTCGCCGACGTCGCCGTCCACGACCTCGAGACCGACCGCCCCCGCATCACCTACGCGCACGACGGCACCGCGCACGAGCTCGAGTGCGACGTGGTCGCCGGGTGCGACGGCTTCCACGGCATCTGCCGCCCGTCCATCCCCCGCGAGCGCCTGACGGAGTACGAGTACGTCTACGACTTCGGCTGGCTCGGCATCCTCGCCGAGGCCGCGCCGTCGACCGACGAGCTGATCTATGCCTGGCACGAGCACGGCTTCGCGCTCTACTCCATGCGCTCGCCCGCCATCACGCGGCTGTACCTCCAGGTGCCCGCGGACGCCGGCCTCGACGAGTGGCCCGACGACCGGATCTGGGCGGAGCTCCAGACGCGGCTCGCCGCCGAGGGCTTTCGCGTCAACGAGGGCCCGGTCCTCGAGAAGGGCATCACGCCGATGCGCAGCTACGTCTGCGAGCCCCTGCGCCACGGCCGGCTCTTCCTGGCGGGCGACGCCGCGCACATCGTCCCGCCGACGGGCGCCAAGGGTCTCAACCTCGCGGTCAACGACGTGCGGCTGCTCGCCGCCGCGCTCGCCGAGTGGTACCGCACGGGGGACGCGACGCGGCTGGACGCCTATTCGGAGACCGCGCTCAAGCGCGTCTGGCGCGCGCAGGACTTCTCCACCTACATGACGCAGCTCCTGCACGACCTCGGCGGCGGGCCGTTCCAGCGGCGGCTCCAGCTCTCGCGCCTGGACTACCTCGCCCGCTCGGAGGCGGCCGCGCGGTCGTACGCGGAGAACTACGTCGGGCTGCCGGCCGAGCCGGAGTTCTGATGGCGGGCACCGCGGCGGGACTCGCGGCGGACCTGTGCCGGTGGATCGACCGGCTGTTTCCCGACCGCGACCGCGGCGAGCGGCTCGCGCGGGCGCTCGGGGAGTGCTTCGGCGAGGACGGCCGCGCGGTGACCCCGGAGCTCTGCCGCAAGGTCGAGGCGGTCGCGCACTGCTTCTCGCGGCACCTCGAGCTCCAGTTCGTCGCCGACGGGAGCCTGGTGCCCGACGGCGAGCCGCCGGGCTGGCCCCCGCAGGACGCGGCCGACGTGCGGTCGCCGCGGTGGCTCGGTCGGGGAAGTGCGGCGGCGGTCCGACGGCACCGGGGCCCTGGCCCTCGACGGCCTCGACCGCGTCGATCTCGCGGCGGCGTACCTCCACGCCGCGTTCGCGCTGCTGGACGGCGCCGGCGGCGTGATCCTCGACCTCCGGCGCAACGGCGGCGGCGACGCCGGCACCGTCGCGCTCGTGCTCGAGTGGCTCCTCGACGGCGAGCCGGCTCACATCTCCGACGTGATCTACCGCGACCGCACGCGCCAGTGGTGGACCACCGGCCGGCTCGGCGAGCGCGCGGTGCCGCCCGATACGCCGGTCGCCGCGCTGATCGGCCCCGACACCTTCTCCTCCGCCGGAGCGCTCGCGTACCACCTGCAGAGCCGCGGCCGGGGGCGGCTCGTCGGGGCGCGGACGCCTGGCGCCGCCGACCACGTCACGCCCGTCGCCGTGAGCCGCCACACGTGCGCGCGATCCTGCCCGAGGCGCGGGTGCGCGACGCGGTCACGGGCGCGAACTGGGAAGGCGCCGGCGTCGTGCCGGACGTCGCGTGCGGCCCGGCGGACGCCGTGGACGCGGCGGCC
>DATMVH010000652.1:0-3359 GCA_035563395.1 Solirubrobacteraceae bacterium | reverse complement strand
GACGGCGTCGCGCGCACCTATGCCGTGGCGGCGGCGGGCGGCGTCCTCTGGATCGGCCGCGACGGCCACCAGCTCGAGGCGCGCCCCGCGCGGGCGGCGCGCGGGGCCGAGGCCGCGATCGCCGGCTCGCTCGAGGCGCCGATGCCGGGCACCGTGCTGCTCGTGCACGTCGCGGAGGGCGACCACGTCGAGGAGGGGGAGGTCCTGCTCGTGCTGGAGTCGATGAAGATGGAGCTCGCGATCACGGCGCCGCACGCCGGCACGGTGGCGAACGTGGCGCTCGCCCCCGGCGACCGGGTGGCGCGCGGCGAGTCGCTCCTCGCGGTGGTGGCGGGGAACGCGTGAGCACGACCGCGGCCACCCACCGCGACGCGCACCTCGAGCTGATCGCGGACCTCGAGGCCCGGCTCGCGCGCGTGCGCGCCGGCGGCGGCGAGCGCGCCCGGGAGCGCCATCTGGCGCGCGGCAAGCTACTCGCGCGCGACCGCGTCGAGCGGCTGCTCGACCCCGGCGCGCCGTTCCTCGAGCTCTCCCCGCTCGCCGCCGAGGAGCTCTACGACGGCGCCGCGCCCGGCGCCGGGATCGTCACGGGCGTCGGCCGCGTGCGCGGGCGGCCCGCGATCGTCGTGGCCAACGACGCCACGGTGAAGGGCGGCACGTACTACCCGATGACGGTCAAGAAGCACCTGCGCGCGCAGGAGATCGCGCTGCAGAACCGGCTGCCGTGCTTCTACCTCGTCGACTCGGGCGGCGCCTTCCTGCCGATGCAGGACGAGGTCTTCCCCGACCGCGAGCACTTCGGCCGGATCTTCTTCAACCAGGCCACCATGTCCGCGGCCTCCATCCCGCAGATCGCGTGCGTGATGGGGTCGTGCACCGCGGGCGGCGCCTACGTGCCCGCGATGAGCGACGAGACGGTGATCGTGCGCGGCGAGGGCACGATCTTCCTCGGCGGCCCGCCGCTCGTGAAGGCCGCGACCGGCGAGGAGGTGAGCGCCGAGGAGCTGGGCGGCGGCGACGTGCACGCGCGCACGTCCGGCGTGGCCGACCACCTCGCGGCCGACGACGACCACGCGCTCGAGATCCTGCGGGCGATCGCCGGCACGCTGCCGCCGCCGCAGGCGCCGCCGTGGGAGCGCGTCGCCCCGCGCCCGCCCGCGGAGGATCCCGAGGGAATCCTCGACCTCGTCCCGCTCGACCCGCGCACGCCGTACGACGTCCGCACGGTGCTGCGCCGCATCGTGGACGGCGGGGACTTGCAGGAGTTCAAGGAGCTCTACGGGACGACGCTCGTCTGCGCCTTCGCGCACCTGGACGGCCACCCCGTCGGCGTCCTCGCCAACAACGGCATCCTCTTCGGCGAGTCCGCGCTGAAGGGCGCGCACTTCATCGAGCTGTGCGACCGGCGCGGCGTCCCGCTGGTGTTCGTGCAGAACATCGCGGGCTTCATGGTCGGCCGCGAGTACGAGGCGGGCGGCATCGCCAAGGACGGCGCGAAGCTCGTCACGGCGGTCGCCTGCGCACGCGTTCCGAAGCTGACGGTGGTGATCGGCGGCTCCTTCGGGGCCGGCAACTACGGCATGTGCGGGCGCGCCTACGGTCCGCGCTTCCTCTTCCTGTGGCCGAACGCCCGGATCGGCGTCATGGGCGGCGAGCAGGCGGCGGCCGTGATGCACGAGGTGGGGCAGGAGCAGGTCGGCGCGCGGCTGCGCGAGCAGTACGAGCGCCAGGGCCGCCCCGTCTACGCCACCGCGCGGCTGTGGGACGACGGCGTGATCGACCCGCGGCGCACGCGCGAGGTGCTCGCCCAGGCCCTCGAGGCGTGCGCCCAGGCGCCCCTCGCAGCGCTCGGATACGGCGTGTTCCGCATGTGAGCGAAGCGCGCCCGGCGGCTCGCGGGCGATCCCTTGCAGCGGGTGCCGGAGGGCGGCGGTTGCGGTCGCCGTCAGAACATGGACCACGGTCCTGACCACGTCAGCGCCGGGTGCCGTGCCATCATCGCCCGCGCTTCGGAGAAGTGAACCGTGCGATTGGGGGCAGGAGCATGAGAAAAGCGCTGGCGTTCGCGCTCACATCGATAGCCGCGGCAGCGCTCGTTGCGCTCGCTGCGGCGCCGGCCGCCGCGCACGAGACGCCGGCGGGCTGCCAGGGCAACAGCCTGGGCATCGAGCTGGTCAAGGACCGCACGCTCGTCCGCAACGGCGACACCGTCAATTACCAGGTGTGGGTCGAGAACGAGGGCGACCGGCCGTGCGACGTCACCGGCGTCGGGGTCACGCTGCAGCTGCCGGCCCGCGACGGCACGCCGACGGGGCGTCTCGTGACCCTCGGCACGAGCGAGAGCTATCCCGCCGGGACGGCGCTGAAGCGGGTCGACACGGTCGCATGGGTCGTCGACGTCGAACCCGGCGTCTTCGACGCGGTACCGCAGGCCCGCGTCACGGGCGACAACGCGCTGCACGACACGGAGCGAACCGACCACGACGTCAACATCGACAAGACGATCGGGACCGACATCATCCATCCGCAGGCGACGACGACCGTGACGCCGAACCCGCCGACCGGCGACTCGCCGCTCGACACGACCTTCACCTACACCTTCACGAACACGTCGCCGAGCTCGGACACGCCCCTCCAGCCGCCGTCGTTCAGTGAGTCGCCGGACATCTGCGCGGACACCCCGACGCGTACGGGCGGCGACACGAACAACGACAACGAGGTCGACAACGGCGAGAGCTGGACGTACACGTGCACGGGGCGGATCACCGAGCCGGGTACCACCCAGACGACGGTGACGACCTCGGTCAACACGGCCCTCCCCGGCGATCAGAACCGCCCCGTGACGGTGCCGCCCGCGACCGCGTCGGTGCTCGTGAATTCGACGCCGGCGATCGCGCCGCCGGCAACCACCGGCCAACCGGCGACACCGGCGTCGCCGACCGCGGGCAACGTGCTCGGCAAGCGACTGGCGTCCCCCGACGCCGCGCTGGCGCGCGGTGACGCGCGGTGCATCCGGACCCCGGCGCGGCTGCGCGTCCGGGCGCGCGAGCGCACGATCGTCCGCGTCCGCGTCCGCGAGCAGGGCGAACGGGCGGCGGGGGCGCTCGTCCGGATCGTCGGGCCGGGCATCCGGCAGCGGAAGCTCACGAACCGCAACGGCGTCGCGACCTTCCGCGTCCGCGCCCGCCGCTCCGGCCGGCTGGTGGTCCAGTCCGACCGCTGCCTCGGCGCGGACCGCGTGACCGTCCTGCGGGCGCGCCGGACGTCGAACAACCAGATCCCGCGGGGCACCGGCTGAGCCGGGTCGTCCGCAGTCTGACGCGGGCGATCGCGGCCGGCGCTCTGGCGTCGGCCGCGGC
>DATMVH010000651.1:0-3219 GCA_035563395.1 Solirubrobacteraceae bacterium | reverse complement strand
CGTCGCGCTCCGGGGCGGCGACCTGTCGCCCGACCGCGCCGCGGCGCTCGTGGACGAGTGCGCGCGCCTCGCCGCCGATGCCGGCGCGGAGCTCGACCGGCTCGCCCGCGCGGCCGACGGCGCAAGCGGGCCCCCGGCGCCGGGCCAGCTGGCGCTCGGCGGTTGATGAGCACGCGCGAGCACGTCACGGCCGGGGACGCCCGCGCGCCGTATCCCGAGCACCTCCGCGCGGCGGTCGAGACGTGTCTCGACGGCCTGCGCTTCGGACGCGGGACCGGGGCGGACGGGCTCGAGGAGGCGATGCGCTACTCCCTGCTGGCCGGCGGCAAGCGGATCCGGCCCGTGCTCGCGCTGGCCACCGCGCGCGCGCTGGGGCGCGACCCGCACGACGTCATGCCGCTCGCCGCCGCGCTCGAGCTCATCCACACGTACTCGCTCATCCACGACGACCTGCCGGCGATGGACGACGACGACTTGCGCCGCGGCCGGCCGACGTGCCACGTCCGCTACGGGGAGGACGTGGCCATCCTCGCCGGAGACGGGCTCTTCGCGGAGGCCTTCCGGCTCGTCCTGCTCGAGCAGCGCGGCGACCCGGCCGACGTGCTCGCCGCCGTCGGCGAGCTCGCCGCCGCCACGGGCGTCGACGGCATGGTCGGCGGCCAGTACATCGACATCAAGGGGCTCGCCGAGACGGGCCGCTGCACGCTCCGCCGGCTGCACGAGCTCAAGACCGGGCGCTTGATCGGCGCCTCCGTGGAATGCGTACTCCTGTTGCACGGCCTCCGGGACCCATCACCTACACTGACCGACTTCCGTGACTTCGCGGCCGAGCTCGGTGTGCTGTTCCAGATCGTCGACGACATCCTCGACGTGACCGGAACGGACGCCGCACTGGGCAAGCCGCGCGGCTCGGACGAGCGACACGGCAAACTGACGTACGTGAGCCAGTACGGGCTCGACGGGGCGCGCGCGATGGCGGGCGAGTGCCACCGCAACGCCCACGCCGCGCTCGCCCGCGCCGGCGGCGGCACGGCCGAGCTCGAGCAGATCACCGACTTCATCGCCACGCGGACCTCATGACCCAACGCCTCCTCGCCTCGATCGACCGCCCGCAGGACCTCCACGGCCTCACGGAGGATCAGCTCACGCAGGTGGCCGAGGAGGTGCGCGAGCTCCTCATCGACACCGTGGGCGAGATCGGCGGCCACTTCGGCGCCAACCTCGGCACGGCCGAGATCGCCGTCGCCCTGCACTCCCTGCTCGACTCCCCGCGCGACAAGATCCTCTGGGACGTCGGCCACCAGGCCTACCCGCACAAGATCCTCACGGGGCGCCGCGACGAGCTGCAGACGATCCGCAAGTACGGCGGGCTGGCGCCGTTCTGCGCCATCCACGAGTCCGAGCACGACGTCATGGGCGCCGGGCACGCGTCCACCTCGATCGGCTACGCGGTCGGGATCAAGGAGGCGATGCGCCGGGGCGAGGGCGCGGACGGCAAGGTCGTGGCCGTCATCGGCGACGGCGCGATGACCGGCGGCGTGGCCTTCGAGGCGATCCACCAGGCGGGCGGGCTGGGCACGCCGATCGTCGTGGTCCTCAACGACAACGGGATGTCGATCGCGCCGAACGTCGGCGCCCTGTCGCGCTACTTCAACCGCGTCCGGCTCGAGCCGGGGCTCTGGAAGAAGCGCGAGGACATGGAGGAGAAGCTGACCCGGCTGCCGGCCGGCATCGGCGCCGCCTTCGAGCGCCTCGGCCCGCAGCTCAAGGAGTCGATCAAGGCGTTCTGGGCGCCGGGCCTGTGGTGGGAGGAGCTCGACTGGGCCTACCTGGGCGTGATCGACGGCCACGACGTGCGCGAGCTGCGGGGCGCGCTGCGCGCCGCGTTCGAGGCCGAGCGGCCCGTCGTCGTGCACTGCGCCACGGTGAAGGGCAAGGGCTTCGCGCCGGCGGAGGACGGCGGGCTCGAGGGCATGGAGAAGTGGCACGCCGCCAAGCCGCACTCGATCGCCAAGCGGATGCCGGCGCCGGCCAAGCCGTCGTCCAAGGCCGCCGTGCCGCAGTACACGACGGTGTTCGGCGAGGCGCTCGTGGCCGAGTGCCGGCGCGATTCGCGCGTCGTCGGCATCACGGCCGCGATGAACTCCGGCACGGGCCTCAACATCCTGCAGAAGGCGATGCCCGACCGCTACTTCGACGTCGGCATCGCCGAGCAGCAGGCCGTGCTCTTCGCCGCCGGCCTCGCGCTGCAGGGCGCGCGCCCCGTGGCGGCGATCTACTCGACGTTCCTCCAGCGCGCGTTCGACCAGATCGTGCACGACCTCTGCCTGCAGAAGCTGCCGGTCGTGCTCTGCATGGACCGCGCGGGCCTCGTCGGCGACGACGGCCCCACGCACCACGGCGCCTTCGACATCGCGTACCTCCGCTGCCTGCCGAACATCACGCTGATGGCGCCGCGCGACGAGGCGATGCTCGTCCACATGCTCCACACCGGGCTCGCGCACACCACCGGCCCGGTGGCCATCCGCTACCCGCGCGGCGAGGCGGTCGGCGTGCCGCTGCCGGACGCGCCGGTGGAGCTGGCGATCGGCACGGGGGAGATCCTGCGCGAGGGCGAGCGCGTGGCGCTCGTCGGCTACGGCACCGGCGTCCAGCAGGCGCTCGGCGCGGCCGACCTGCTCGCGGAGTCCGGGCTCGACGTGACGGTCGCCGACGCCCGCTTCGCCAAGCCGCTCGACACGGGCCTGCTCGCGCAGCTCGCGGCCGAGCACGACCTGCTCGTCACCGTCGAGGAGGGCGTGCTGGCCGGCGGGTTCGGCACCGCCGTGTGGGAGGACCTGTCGGAGGGCGGGCTCACGCCGCGGATCATGCGCGTCGGGCTGCCGGACCGGTACGTCACCCACGGCTCGCCGGCGCTCCTGCACGCGGAGGTCGGCTTCACGCCGGAGCGGATCGCGGAGCGCGTCCAGGCCGCGGTGCTCGACCCGCGCGGGTCGTTCGCCTCCGCTTGACGCGGGTTCAGTGCCCGAGCGCCCGCGCGGCTCGCCGCCAGAGCGCGGGGGCGAGCAGGCGGAGCACGGGCACGACGCCGTACGGGCGGGGGACGTAGCGCTCCGCGCGGGCGCCGGGCCCGGCGTCGAGGATCGCCGCGGCCACCCTGTCGGGCGTGGAGAGCAGCCAGCGCGTGCGGGCCCGCGCCGCGAGCGGCGCCTGCGTGAA
>DATMVH010000650.1:0-9140 GCA_035563395.1 Solirubrobacteraceae bacterium | reverse complement strand
CATCGCCGAGCGCGGCGACCGCGCGCTCGTCGCCCGCGCCGACCTCGGCACGCGCGCGGGCTGCGAGGCGCTCGTCGCCGAGGCGCGCGAGCGCCTCGGCGGCCTCGACGTGTGGGTCAACAACGCCGGCGCCGACGTGCTGACGGGGGAGGCGGCGAGCTGGGAGTGGGAGCGCAAGCTCGACCTCCTGCTGGCCGTCGACCTCAAGGGCACGATCGCCTGCTCCTACGCGGCCGGCGCCGCGATGCGCGAGCAGCCCGGCGGCGGCGCGATCCTCAACATGAGCTGGGACCACGTCGTGAGCGGGATGGCCGGCGAGAACCCCGAGCTGTTCAGCGCGGTCAAGGGCGGCGTCCTGTCCTACAGCAAGAGCCTCGCGCGCGCGCTCGCCCCGCAGGTGCGCGTGAACGTCCTGTGCCCCGGCTGGATCGAGACCGCGTTCGGCGAGCAGGCCGACCCGGGCTTCCGCCGCTCCGTCGCGCAGTCGACGCCGCTGCGGCGCTGGGGGACGCCCGCGGACGTCGCGGGGGCGGCTCTCTACCTCGCGTCCCCGGCGGCGTCGTTCGTCACCGGCCAGGCGATCAACGTCAACGGTGGCGTTGTGATGTAGTGGCGGCAAGGAGGGATGGCCCATGGTCACCAATGAGAAGCTGCAGCCGTACTCCGACGAGGAGGTCGAGGCGAAGATCGCCGAGCACGGCCTGGACGGCTGGTACCTCGAGGGCGGCTGGCTGCGGCGGAAGTACAACACCGACGGCTGGCCGAGCACGCTGATGGCGGTGAACGCCATCGGCTACGTCTGCGAGGCGGCGTACCACCACGCCGACCTCGCCGTCACCTGGGGCAAGCTCTGGGTGAAGCTGATGACGCACTCGAGCGGCGGCATCACCGACAAGGACTTCGCGGTCGCCCGCCAGATCGAGGACACGGTCCTGTGGCGGCCGGGCGGCGACAGCGCGCTGGAGGGCACGCCGAACAAGTTCGTCTTCAGCAAGGGCTCCAGCTAGACCCCGTCGTGGCCGAGCGGCTGCTGTTCGTGACCGGCAAGCTGGCGGCGCCGGCGCTCCGGGACACGCTGCGCCGCGCCGAGCTGCCGTTCGACTACGACGTCGCCGTCCTGAAGATCACGGTGGCCGCGCTGATGACCACCGACTGGATCGCGCGCTTCCTCGACGTCCCGGAGACGGTGACGCGGATCATGATCCCGGGGATGTGCGAGGGCGAGGTCGACGTGCTGCGCGAGCGGTTCGGCGTACCCGCCGAGAAGGGGCCCGCCGACCTCAAGGCGCTGCCGAGCTGGTTCGGGCAGGCCGACGTGCGCTCGACCTACGGCGCACGCGACATCCGCGTGTTCGCGGAGATCAACCACGTCCCGCGGCTCGGCCGCGACCGCGTGCTGGAGCTGGCCGAGTACTACCGCGACGCGGGCGCCGACGTGATTGACCTCGGGCTCTCGCTCGGCCGCACGTGGCTCGACGACGGGCCCGGGGTGATCGCCGACCTGCGCGCCGCCGGCTTCGAGCTCAGCATCGACACGCTCGACCCGGACGAGATCCTCATGGCCGACGAGGCGGGCGTGCAGTACGTGCTCTCCCTGAACGGCTCCAACCGGCACCTCGCGGAGCGCCTGAACGCGACCCCGGTCCTCATCCCGGACACGCCGGAGGACCTCGACAGCCTCGACGCGACGATCGCCCACCTGGAGGCGCTCGGCAAGCCGTACCTCGTCGACCCGATCGTCGAGCCGATCGGCGCGGGCTTCGCGGCGAGCCTCGGGCGCTACCTCGACGTCCGCCGGCGTCACCCGGACGCCGAGATGTTCATGGGGATCGGCAACCTCACGGAGCTCACGGAGGCCGACACGACGGGCGTCACCGCGATGCTGATCGGCTTCTGCCAGGAGCTCGGGATCCGCAACGTCCTCACCACCGAGGTGATCGACTGGGCGCGCGGCGCGGTGCGCGAGGCGGTGCTCGCCGCGCAGCTCATGCACTTCGCGCACACGCAGGGCACGCCGCCGAAGCACGTCGATCCGCGCCTGCTCACGGTGAAGGACGACGACTTCCGCCCGTACGCCGAGGAGGAGCTGCGCGAGCTGCACGCGCAGGTCACCGACCCCAACTTCCGCATCTTCGCGGACGCCGACTGGATCTACGTCTTCAACGCCGAGCGCTTCGTCAAGGGCACCGACTTCAACGAGATCTTCGACCGCCTGGGCGTCGACGAGCCGACGCACGCGTTCTATCTCGGCAAGGAGCTCATGAAGGCGACGATCGCCCGCGCCTTGCGGAAGAACTACCGCCAGGAGTCGCCGCTCGACTGGGGGTACATGACGTTCGCCGAGCCGCGCCGCGAGCGGGTGCGGCTGACGGCGCAGCGGACCAGACGTGCCGCCGAGGAGGGACCGTGAAGAAGATCCTCATCCAGCTCGACACCGACGAGCACCCGAGCACGTTCGACGCCATCGTCGCGCACGACGCCGGCGTCGACGCCCTCCTGCGCTACGGCGGCGTCGAGCCCGACGTCGTGAAGGGCCTCGTGCAGTCGGCGTTCTTCACCCGCGGCCCCAAGGACCTCGCGTCGATGGCGGTGTGGGTGGGCGGGTCGAGCGTCGGGGACGGCGAGAAGGTGCTTTCCGAGGTGGAGAAGGCGTTCTTCGGCCCGTTCCGGGTGTCGGCGATGCTCGACTCCAACGGCTGCAACACGACCGCGGCGACGACCGTCGCCCGGCTCGCGCGCGAGATCGACCTGCACGGACGGCGCGTGGTGATCGTGGGCGCGGGCGCGGTCGGCCTGCGCGCGGCCGCGCTGCTCGAGAACGAGGGCTGCGACGTGCTCGTATCCGGCATCCCGGCCGACCGCTTCGGCGACCGGCCGTACCGGCGCGCGCGCGGCCTGACCGTCGCGGAGGAGCGCGGGCTGGAGATCCTCGAGCCGAGCGACGACGACGAGCTCGCGCGCGCGCTCGACGGCGCCTCGCTCGTCCTCGCCGCGGGTCCCGCCGGCGTGGAGCTGCTGCCCAAGGCGATGTGGACGGGCATCGACTCGATCGAGGTGCTCGCCGACTTCAACGCGGCTGAGCCGCTCGGCATAGAGGACACCGACGCGAACGACGAGTTCGAGGAGCGCGAGGGCAAGCGGGTGCTCGGGGCGCTCGCGATCGGCGGCCCGAAGATGAAGGTGCACAAGGCCTGCGTGCGGCGGCTGTTCGAGTCCAACGACGCGATCCTCGACGTCGACGGCGTCTATGACATCGCCAAGGAGCTGCTGGGCTGAACCCGCGGCCGCAGCCGGGCCCGCGCGTCGCGGGGATCGATCCGGGGACGGTCTCCTTCGACGTCTGCGCCCTGAACGGCGGCCTTCCGCTGCTGGAGGACAGCTTCCCCTCCGCGCAGCTCGGGGCCGACCCGGCGCCGCTCGTCGACGCGCTCCGGGCGTACGCGCCGTTCGACGTCGTGCTCGGCCCCGCCGGCTACGGACTCCCGCTCGTCCATGCCGAGGAGGTGGGGGAGCGCGAGCTCGCCCTGATGGTCCTCAAGCGCGCCGACGAGCCGGCGGAGCGCGTGGGGATCGCGGGCATGCGGACGATCGTCCGTGCGCTCATCGCGGCGGGCATCCCGCTCGTGTTCGCGCCGGGCGCGATCCACCTCCCGACCGTCCCGGCGCACCGCAAGTGGAACCGCATCGACCTGGGGACGGCGGACAAGGTGGCGAGCGCGGCGCTCGGGATCGCCGACCAGGCGGAGCGCCTCGGGATCGGCTATGGGGAGACGAGCTTCGTGCTGCTCGAGCTCGGCGGCGGGTTCAGCGCCGCGCTGGCCGTGGACGGCGGGCAGATCGTGGACGGGCTCGGCGGCTCCGCGGGCCCGATCGGCGCCCGCGCCTGCGGCGCGCTGGACGCCGAGGCCGCCTACCTGATCGGCGGCGCGCTGTCGAAGCGCACGGTCTTCAGCGGCGGGGCGCTGGACCCGGACGGCGACGCCGACCTCGGCGCCCGCGGCGCGTTGCGGCGGCTCCGGGACGATCCCGCCGCGCGCGACGGCTGGCTCGCGCTCGAAGAGGGCGCGGCCAAGGCCGTGCTCGCGCTCACCGCCTCGGTGCCCGCGCCGCGCGAGGTGCTGGTCGCGGGCCGGCTGGCCGCGGCGCCCGGGGTGCTCGAAGGGCTCGCCGCGCGCCTGGCGGGCGTTGCGCCCGTCCGCGCCGCGCTCGCGGGCAAGAGCGCGGCCCGCGGCGCGGCGCTGCTGGCGGACGGGCTCGCCGGCGGCTCGTACGCCCCGCTCGTCGAGCGGCTGCGGCTGCGCGAGGCGCGCGGCGGCGCGCTCGACCATCTCCGCATGCACGGCGCGGACCGGATCGCGCTCGGCTAGAGCAGCTAGCGCTCGCCGCCCTCGAGCCACGCGCGCAGCGACGCGCGCCGCTCGACCGGCCGTCCGGTCGCCAGCTCGTGGCGCAGGTCGCCGAGCAGCCCGGCGCGCTCGGCGACGACGTCGTGCCCGTGGATGGTCTCGATGTCCCGCTGCGCGGCGGCGACGAACACGTCGCCGGGCGCGTCCGGGAAGCGCTGCACCGCGCCGGCGACGATTCCCGCCACGCAGTCCTCGACGCGGCGCGGCCGCCGGTGCGCCCGCTCGACCACCGCCGCCTCGTCGCTGCGCTTCATCAGCTCGAAGATCTCGCTCGCCATGGCCGCTTCCACGACGGCCAGCAGGTCGGCGGCATCGAAGTCGAGCGCGCTGCCCTCCGGGCAGCCGAGGTGCAGCGTGCCGAGACTGAGCTGGCTGTGCGTCGCAACGGGCACCGCCGCGACGACGCGGTCGATCCGCTCGGCGGAGAAGCCGCTGGCCGCCAGGCGCTCGCGCGCCCGCGCGAGGATCACGCTCTGGACGTAGGGGGACGTCGTCATGCCGGTCGCCGACACGCCGACCAGCCGGCGCGTCCCGCGCGCCGAGGCGGACGCCCGGCCGTGCAGGGTGGAGATCTCCTCCGTGGGGACGCCGGACACGGGCGCCGGCCGCCGCTCGGGAAAGCGGGCGTCGATCGCCACCTCCGCCCGCCGGGCGGCCAGCCGCTCCCGCACGCGCTCGGCGACCTGCTCGGCGACCCGCTCGAGCCGCATGCCGCCGTCGCCGAGGACGACCTCGCGCACCGTGTCCGCGATCACGTCCTCGAAGCGGGCGGTCCGCCCGCCGGCCGGGCCGGCCTCGGCGAAGCAGGCGAGCCGTGCCGCGAAGGGCTGCGGCGCGCGCCCGTCGACGCCGAGGCGGACGACGATCTCTACGCCCGTGAGCCCGACCCGCGAGAGCGATGGGCGCGCGGACGGCAGCGTCGGGACCCGCTACGCCGCCGCGTGCGACTCGAGGAGCCCGGCGACGTGGAGGCGGCGGGCGCACATGCTCGCGACGCGCTCCTGGATCGCGGGCGACACGGCGTCGCCCCACGCCTCGGCGGCCTCGGCGGCCGCCGCCATCAGCGCGTCGATGTGGTGCGTGGAGGGGCGTGACTCGATCAGGCAGCGCAGCCCGAAGCCGATGTGCCAGCGCTCGTCGCGCTCCACGCGCGCGATGCCCTCGCGGACCCCGGGCAGGGCGTCGTCGGCGAGATCCTCCAGCAGCGCCCGCTGGCCGGCGTCGAAGACCGTGCCCTCGAGCACCATGTGGTACAGGCTCACGCCCTCGCACAGCCCGCTGCGGCCGTCGGCGAGCTCGGCGGCCACCGTCGGCAGCCGCTCCTCGAAGAGCTCGAGGATCGTGGCCGGGGCGTGCTCGCGGGCCGCCGCGCGGCGCTCCTCCGCGGTGTCCCCGGGCAGCCCGAGCACCTCGGCGGCGATCCGGTCGAAGAGCACGGCGTGGCGCGCCTCGTCGCGGCGCTGGAGGAAGAAGCACCACGCCATCAGGCTCTCCTCGGAGGCCATCGAGGTCTCCTTGGCCACGGCGCCGAACGGCGCGAGCTGCTCCGACACGGCGTCTTCGGCGACGCAGAAGCCGGCGAGCAGCGTCAGCAGCCGGTTGCGGCGCTCGTCCGGCAGGTCGGGCCACGCGCGCGCGTCGGGCTCGAAGTCGATCGCGGTCGCGCTCCACTGCAGGCGGCCGGCGACCCGGGCGAAGAACGTGGGCCAGAAGGAGCGCTGCTTGAGCGTCGTCCCGACGTCCCGGCGATCGAAGATGGACGCGGCGAACCGGGACTGCTGCAGCTCGGCGTCGGGCATGGCGGCAAAGGTACCAATTGGTCTTGAGCGTTACAGCGCCTCGCTCTCCTACGATGCCCGGGTGCAGCCCGGCGCTCGGATGACGGTCCCGACGTTCGCCGACGTGCTGGCGGCCCGCGTGCGCATCGCGCCGTATCTGCGGGCCACGCCGCTGTTCTCCTATCCCGGCCTCGACCGGCGTGTCGGCGCGCACGTGCTCGTGAAGCACGAGAACCACCAGCCGGTCGGCGCCTTCAAGGTCCGCGGCGGCGTGAACCTCGTGTCCCGGCTCTCGGACGAGGAGCGCCGCCGCGGGCTGATCGCCGCGTCCACGGGGAATCACGGGCAGTCCATCGCGTTCGCGGCCCGGCGCTTCGGCGTCACTGCGCGGATCTGCATCCCCGAGCGCGCGAATCCCGTCAAGACGGCGGCCATGACGAACCTGGGCGCGGAGCTGATCGTGGCCGGCGCGGACTTCGACGAGGCGCGGGAGAACGCCGAGCGCCTCGCCGCCGAGCACGGCTATCGCTACGTGCACTCCGGCAACGAGCCGGACCTGATCGCCGGCGTGGCCACCGAGACGCTCGAGATCCTGACCGAGCGGCCGGACACCGAGGTGGTGATCGTCCCGCTCGGCGGCGGCAGCGGCGCGGCGGGAGCCTGCATCGTCGCGAACGCGGTGGATCCGGCGATCCGCGTCGTCGCCGTGCAGTCGCAGGCTGCGCCCGCGGCGTATCTCAGCTGGAGCCGGGGACGTCCGGTCGAGAGCGAGAGCCGCACGTACGCGGAAGGGCTGGCGACGCGCGTTCCGTTCGAGCTCCCGCAGCAGATCCTCCGGAAGCATCTCGACGACTTCGTGCTGGTGACCGACGAGGAGATCCGGGCGGCGCAGCGCACGATGATCGAGGCGACGTGCAACCTGGTCGAGGCGTCCGGCGCGGCGCCGCTCGCGGCGGCGCTCAAGCTCGCCGGCGAGCTCCGCGGCCGGCGGGTCGCCCTGGTGGCGAGCGGCGGCAACGTCAGCCCGAGGCAGATCGCCGACCTGTTCGCGGCCGCCTGACGTCGCGGCTCAGCCGCCGCCGTCCTGCCGGACGAGCCGCGCGACGATCTGCTCGAACACCGCGTCGGCCCGCGCGTGCAGCTCCTCGACGGTGAGGAGCTGCACGGGATGCGGGACGTACACCATGCGGTAATCGGGCATCCCGAGCAGGCGCGCCTGCTCCAGTGCCTCGTCGAGGAACGGCTCGGTGGCCACCGCCGCCGTGGCGATCCCGAGCCGCTCGAGCCGGACCATGTCGTGCACACTGCACGACGTGCAGGAGCCTCAGTCCGCGAGGCCCTCCACGGCCAGGTCGCCGCGGTTCGCGATGCGGCGGATGAGCTCCGGCTCGGCGGGCTTGGAGAAGATCTCCTTCGCGACCCGGAACGTCTCGGCGCCGCGCTCGCGCAGGCGCGCCTCGACGCGATCCAGGAACTCGTCGCCCCGGCGCTTGGTGATGTCGAGGAGCGCGACGCGCGCTCCGTGGAGCGACTCGCGACGCGGCGCGAGCGGCTCGGCTGCGCGCCGGCGCTCGTCGAAGGGGCTCACGTACTCCATGCGACCTCCCGGGAGACCATCTGCGTGGACATGCCCAGGCAGGGGCCCAGCACGGCGGAGTATCGCCCCGCCTCGCCGCCCGCCGCGATCAGGACGATGTCCGCGGGGCTGTCCCACTTGGTGACGAGCGCGTCCGGATCGGCGGCGTGGACCTGCGGCGTCGTCTCGCCGCGGCGCAGCTCGCGTGCCGGCTTGCGGACGGCGCCGAACATGGCTTCCCGCAGCCGCTGCTTGCTCCAGCCGGCGGCCGCGAACATCGCCTGGTGCTCGGGGCAGATGACGTACACCGACGTCCCGCCGAGCGGCCACCAGTTCGGGCTCCACGTCGCCGCGCCGGCCCAGCCCAGGACGTAGGCGAGGTCCTCCGGCGTCGTGGCACGGTGGTCGGAGATCGACAGCGGCGCGTCGCAGCCCACGACCGTCACGACGGAGTCGCCCGGCGCGAAGCCGCGCTCGACGTGCAGCGGCTCCCACGGGCTCCCGGCCTCGTCCTCGGCGATGCAGAAGCCGAGCTTGCCCGGGTGCCCCAGCGTCGATCGGTCCAGCCGCCCGGGCGCGCCGCCGCCGGTGAGCGTCACCACGAGCCTGAGCGCGCGCCCGATCGTCAGGTTCGGCCGCCGGCCCGGCCCGAGCACGCCCATCCCGCTGTGCACGCCGATCGCCTCGCGAACCGGACCGTTGACGATCACGAGCTGGCCCGCGGGCTGCGTCGTGACGGCCTGTCCGTTGAGGTTGAACGCCGGGTCGAGCGCCGCCTCCACCGCCGCGAGGACGACCGGGAAGTACTCCGGGCGGCAGCCGGCGAGGACCGCGCACGCGGCGACGCGCTCCACGGTCGCCTCGCCCGTCCCGGGCGGCACCTCGCCGAGCGACCGGTGCGGGTCGCGGCCGGCGAGCATCGCGTCGACCCGCGAGCGCGTGGGCGGAACGACCGGGAGGCCGTCCGTCCACCCGCGCTCGAACATGTCCTCCATCTCGTCCGCGACGCCGGCGCCGTCGATGAGCGCCAGCAGCTCCGCGTCGTACGTCGACTTGGCCGCGCAGCCCGGCTTCGTGCGCGGCGGCTCGTCGCCGATCTCGGGCGCCGGCGCGCCGACCGCGCCGCACGCTCGGCGGATGAGCGCCGACAGCGCCGCGGCGTCCCACCCGACCACGCTGCCGGCGATCGACGCGTCGCGGTCGAGCAGGAACGTCGTCGGAAGGCTCTCGAGACCGTAGGCGCGTGAGGTGTCGTACGGCGCCGGCTCCGCCAGCACGGTGCCCGTGAAGCGCGCCTCGCGCGCGGCGCGGGCGGCGACCTCGAGCGGGTCCTCGAACACGACGGCGAGGCCGACGCCCGCCGCGCGGAGCGGCGCGGCG
>DATMVH010000649.1:0-2567 GCA_035563395.1 Solirubrobacteraceae bacterium | reverse complement strand
CGAGGAGGCGCCCGCGCCCGCCGTCCCCGCCGCGGCGACCGACAAGCAGCGGCTGTTCGCCAACCCCGCGCGCCCGAACTCCCGTGTGGCCGGCGGCGACGAGCAGCTGGCGCTGATCGCCGACGACCCGATGGTGGTCGGCGGCCGCACGCTCGATCCGCGCGACTACGTGCGCAAGCCGCTCCGCAAGGGCGCCCGCGTCGTGGCCGGCACGATGCTCGGCCGCCTCGCCGCGCGCACGCCGGAGCGCGCCCCGCGCCTGCGGTTCGAGATCCGCCCGGCCGGTCGCGGCGCCCCGCGCATCGACCCGAAGCCGATCCTCGACGGCTGGAAGCTGCTCGAGTCGACGGCGATCTACCGCTCGGCGAAGCGCAACCCGTTCTTCGGCGCCGGCGCCGAGAAGCCCTCGATCGGCCAGATCATGCTGATGGGCAAGGAGGCGCTGCAGCGCCACGTGCTGAACAACCCGCGCATCCAGGTCTACGACTGCGGGCGGCGCGACATCCGCTCGGGCGCGGTCGACCGGCGCGTGCTGGCGACGCTCGAGTACCTCGCCTCCTCGGGCCTCTCCCCCACCGTCAGCTCGCTGCGCTGCGGGCACGGCTACTTCACCGCGTCGGGCAACGTCTCCCACCACTCGACGGGCAGCGCCGTCGACATCGCCGCGGTCAACGGCATCGTCATCACGCCGTCCACGCAGGGCAAGGGCTCGATCACCGACATCACGATCCAGCGACTGCTCACCCTGCAGGGCACGATGCGGCCGGACCAGATCATCTCCCTGATGACCTTCGACGGCGCCGACAACACGTTTGCGATGGGCGACCACCACGACCACATCCACGTCGGCTGGCGGCCGCTGTTCGGGGTCAACACGAAGGCGGCGCGCCAGATCGCCGCGGTGCTGAAGCCGGATCAGTGGATCAAGCTGATCGAGCGCCTGGGCGCCATCGACAACCCGGTGGTGCGCGAGCAGCCCTCGAAGTTCGCGGTGAAGGTCGTCAAGCGCGCGTCGCGCGCGCACCGCGCGGAGTAGCGTTCGCCGGGCGGTGCGCCCGGCGTGCCTCGACGCCTGACGCTCACGTCCGCGACCTCGACCCCGACGGGCACGACGCCGAGGCCGTCTGCCACGGCCCGGCGACCGAGCGCGGAGTCAGCGGGCCCGCAGCTTGCGGGTCCGCGTGCGCTCCTCCTGCTTCTCCACCACGTTTTGGATGAGCTTGAGGATCTCGGTGGGGCCGCTCGCCTTGACCGTTCCCGACTCGAACGCCTCGCGCCAGTGCCGGACGGACCCGTCCCGGGCGAGCTCGTTGAAGTGCGAGCGCGGGACGGAGAGCCGGACCTTCGCGTCCGAGGCGATGTCGCGCGTCACCTTCGGGCCCGGGAGCTCGACGCGGAACAGCTGGATGTCCCCGCGCCCGCGCAGCTCGAGCTCCACGACGAGCTTGAGCCGCTCCAGCGCCGGCACCTCGCGCTGGAAGCGCCGGACGGCCTCCTCGATCAGGGCCTTCGTGTCGGCGGTGGACATTGCCGAGCCGATCCTACCTCGCCCCGATCGCGGGCAGCCGCATTCGCGCCCACGGCTCAGGGAGCGCCGCGCGCGTCCCGCAGCCAGCGCTCGACGCGGGCGTCGCCGAGCGCGGCGCGGACCCGTTCCGCGTGCTCCTCGGCGTAGGCCGCGAAGTCGAAGGCCAGCTCGGAGACGACCGCCTGGACCGCGCCCCACATCGCCTCGCGGAAGTCGGAGACGATGCGCATGAGCCGCACGGCGGCGAAGCGCCGCGGCGTGCAGGGCTCCTCCCAGTAGGCGGCGAGCAGGCGCGCGTCGTCGTCCTCGGCGAAGCCGCAGTTGACCGACAGGTTGCCGAAGTCGAAGTAGCGGTCGCCCGTGCCCGCGTACTCCCAGTCGACGATCCGCACGCGCGTGCCGTCGTGGATGAGGTTGGCCGGCAGGAGGTCGTTGTGGCACGGCACGGGCGCGTGCTCCGGCCCCGCCATCGCGGCGCGGATCGCGCCGACCCGGCGCGCGAGCTCGGCGTGACCGGCGAACAGCGCGCCGCCGCGGGCGCGCACGATCTCCGCGTAGCGCTCGGCCGTCTCGAAGGCGTCGAAGCGCGTCGAAAGCGGCGGCCCGGCGTGGAAGGCGCGGAGCCCGCCGGCGACCTCCTCCAACACGCCTGGCTCGCGCACCGCCTCGGGCTCGAGCACCGTCCCGGCGATGAACCCGGTCACGAGGCACGCCGGCTCGGGGAGATGGGCGACGACGTCGGGGCCGATGCCGGCGGCGGCCGCCGCGGCGGTGGCCGCGCGCTCCGTGTCGCGGTCGATGCCGAGCAGGTCCGTGCCCGGTCCCGGCAGACGCACGACGCACTCTCGCCCGTCGAACGGGACGCGGAAGTTGCGGTTCGTGATGCCGCCGTCGAGCGGCGCCGGGTCGCCGCCCGGCGTGCCGAGGCGCGGTGCGAGCGCGGCGAGGACCGCCTGGAGCTCAGCCGCCACGGCCGAGCTTGGCGTCGGGCACGACCCGCACCACGAAGCGCGCGCGGTCGCCGCGGTGGCGGTCGCGC
>DATMVH010000648.1:0-4292 GCA_035563395.1 Solirubrobacteraceae bacterium | reverse complement strand
GCTCCGGCGCCGCCACCGGCTCAGGCGCCGGGGCAGGCTCCGGCGGAGGCGGCGGTGGAGGGGGTTCCGGTGTCGGAGGAGACGCGGGTGCGGCGGGTTCGGGCGCCGGCGGCGGCGCGGCGGGGATGGCCTCCGTCGCGGTGGCCACGCTCTCCTGGACCGCGGCGGCGGGGCCTGCGACCGCGTCGGGAACCTGCGCGGAACTCGCCGGCACCGCGACGATGAAGGACATCGTGCACGTGGTCGCCAGCAGAGCCGCCGCGCGAGTGCGCCGACACGCCGCTGATCTCTTCATCTGTCCCCTGGCGCACGCGCGTGGACGTGAGCGCGTGCGTGCCACTGGGACTTCCGTCCATCGACACACCGAAAACCATGTCAGTGGCCTGTCGGTCTGGTTGATGACTGCGACGCGGGGAATCGGCCGCGACGAGTGTTCGAAGCCGCCGCGCAGCGCGCCACCCGCAGGCGGACGTCGCCGCCCCGAGCACCGCTAGCCTCTGAGCGTGATGGCCTTTTATGTGACGACGCCGATCTATTACGTCAACGCGGCGCCGCACCTCGGCCATGCCTACAGCACGATCGCCGCCGACATCCTGGCCCGGCACCACCGCCAGCGCGGCGAGGAGGTGTTCTTCCTCACCGGCACCGACGAGCACGGCGAGCCCGTCGCCCAGGCCGCCGAGCGCGAGGGCGTCTCGCCGCGGGAGCTCGCCGACCGCAACGCGGAGCGGTTCCAGGCGCTGATGCCGCGCATCAACGTGTCCAACGACTTCTTCATCCGCACCTCCGACCCGCGGCACAAGGCGCGCGTCCAGGACGTCATGCAGCGCGTCCACGACAACGGCCACGTCTACAAGGGCGTCTACGAGGGCTGGTACTGCCCGCGCTGTGCAGACTTCAAGACCGACTCCGAGCTCGGGCCGGGCAACACGTGCCCGATCCACCAGATCCCGCTCGAGCGCGAGCGCGAGGAGAACTGGTTCTTCCGCCTCTCCACGTTCCAGGAGCCGCTCGAGCGGCTCTATGCCGACCGGCCGGAGTTCGTGCGCCCGAGGTCCCGCGCGAACGAGGCGCTCGCCTTCATCCGCGGCGGATTGCAGGACGTCTCGCTCTCCCGCAGCAAGATCTCGTGGGGCGTCGAGGTCCCGTGGGATCGGGAGCACGTCTTCTACGTCTGGTTCGACGCGCTCCTCAACTACTACACCGCGCTCTCGTTCGCGCGCGACGGCCAGGACCTCACCGAGCGCTTCTGGCCGGCGACGCTTCACATCATCGGCAAGGACATCCTGAAGTTCCACGCGGTGTTCTGGCCGGCCTTGCTGCTGGCGGCGGACATCGACCTGCCTCAGCAGGAGCTGATTCACGGCTACCTGCTCATGCGCGACGCATCGGGGACGGAGCACAAGATGTCCAAGTCGCTCGGCAACGTGCTCGATCCGTTCGAGGTGATGGACACCTTCGGGACCGACGCACTCCGGTACTACTGCTTCCGCGAGGTGTCGTTCGGGCAGGACGGCGGGGTGTCGACCGCCACGTTCGGGGAGCGCTACGAGACGGAGCTCGCGAACGAGTACGGGAACCTCGCGAGCCGCACGCTGGCCATGACGCGCCGCTACCGCGACGGCGTGGTGCCCGACGTCGACATCGATCCCGCGCTCGTCACAGATTTCGAGGGCCTAGTCGGCGAGGTGTGCGAGCTGCTCGACAACGCCGAGGTCACGCAGGCGCTGGACCGGATCTGGCTGCGCGTCCGCAGGCTGAACCGCTACGTCGAGGAGACCGCGCCGTGGCAGCTCGCCAAGGACGGGTCCCGCGCGGCGGAGCTCGACGTCGCCCTGCGGTCGCTGGCGGAGGGCCTGCGGTCCGTCACCGTGCTGCTGCACCCGTACATGCCGGAAACCGCGGGGAAGCTCCTCGCGGCCCTCGCGGCCGAGGACGTGGCGATGGACGGCGCCGCGTTCGGGTCGCGGCCCGGAGGCGCGAGCGTCGGCGCGCTCGAGCCCTTGTTCCCGAAGCCGCAGTGATCGACAGCCACACGCACCTCGACTCCACGCCGGGAACGGACGCGGATATCGTCACACGCGCGCGCGAGGCGGGTGTCACCAGGATCCTCACCGTCGGCACCGACGCCGACAGCGCCCGAGCCGCGCTCGCCGCGGCCGAGAACCACGACGAGGTGTTCGCCGCCGTCGGCCACCACCCGAACAACGCGACCGGGTTCGGCGGCGCCGAACTCGACGAGCTGCGCGAGCTGGCGCGGCATCCGCGCTGCGTCGCGATCGGGGAGACGGGCCTCGACGACTACCGCGATTACGCCCCACGGGCCGATCAGGAGCGCGCGTTCGCGGCGCAGATCGGGCTCGCGCGCGAGTTCGGCAAGCCGCTCGTGATCCATACTCGCGCCGCCGAGGACGACACGATCGCCACGCTCGCGCGCGACGCCGGCGGCCTCGAGGTCGTCCTCCACTGCTTCTCGATGCCGGCCCGGCTCGGCGAGTGCCTCGAGCACGGCTGGTGGATCTCCTTCGCGGGGAACGTCACGTACCCGAAGGCCGCGGACCTCGCCGACGCCGCGAGGAAGGTGCCGCTCGACCGCCTCCTCGTCGAGACCGACGCCCCGTACCTGACACCGCAGGCGGTGCGCAAGGAGCGCAACCAGCCGGCCTTCGTCGTCCACACGGCGCGCTTCATCGCCGACCGGCGCGGCATCTCCTACGAGGAGCTGGACGACGCCGTGCACGCGAACGGCGCTCGCCTCTTCGGGTGGTGACCGAGCTCCCCGTCCAGCCGAGCCTGCGCCGGATGGCCGCCTTCGGCGTCCGGCCCAACCGCGACCTGGGCCAGAACTTCCTCATCGACTCGAACGTCCTCGACGTCATCGCGCGCGCCGCTGAACTCGGTCCGGACGACGTCGTCCTGGAGGTCGGCGGTGGTCTCGGGGTGCTGAGCGAGCACCTCGCGGAGCGGGTCGGGCACGTCCATGTCGTCGAGCTCGACCGCCGTCTGGAGGCGCCGCTGCGTGACGCCCTCGACCCCTATCCGAACGCGACGCTCCACCTCGGCGACGCCGTCAAGCTCGACCTTGGGGCGCTCGATCCCGCTCCCACCAAGGTCGTGGCGAACCTTCCCTACGGCGTCGCGGCGACCGTGATCATCCGGACGATCGTCGAGCTGCCGACGGTCGCCACGTGGGTCGCGATGGTGCAGAAGGAGGTCGGCGAGCGGTTCGCGGCGGCGGCCGGCAGCGGGGCCTACGGCGTCCCGTCGGTGCTCGCGCAGCTCGCGACGGACGTGCGTGTCCTCCGCCCGGTGTCCCGGCGCGTGTTCCATCCGGTGCCGAACGTCGACTCCGTCCTGGTCCGCCTGACCCGCCGCGACGCGGCGCCCGAGCCGGCTCTGCGCACGCTCGTCCAGCACGGGTTCGCCCATCGGCGCAAGGCCCTGCCCCGTTCGCTGGCCCTCGCCCCGGGCGCCGAGCCGGGCCTGCGGGATCGTGCGCGAGCGGCGCTCGAGGCGATCGGCAAGCCGCCGGACGCCCGCGCCGAGCAGCTCGCGCCGGCCGACTGGCGCGCGCTACACGAGGAGCTGTCCGCGTGAGATTCCGCTGCCGGGCGCCCGGCAAGATCAACCTCAGCCTGTTCGTCGGACGCCCGCGCGGCGACGGCTATCACCCGCTCGTCTCGCTCATCCAGCCGGTGTCGGTCGCCGACGAGGTGACACTCGAGCCGACACCGGGTGTGTCGGACGAGGTCGTCTGCCCGGGCGTCGCGGGAGAGAACCTCGCCGCGCGCGCGATCGCGCTGTACCGCCGCGAAAGCGGGTGGGAGGGCGGCCCGGTCCGGCTCTCGATCGCGAAGCACGTCCCCGTCGCCGGGGGCATGGGCGGCGGCTCGGCGGATGCCGCGGCGGCGCTCCGGCTCCTCGCCGCGGCCGCCGGACACGGGGTCGACCGAGCGTTGCTCGGCCGCCTCGCGCAGCGGCTGGGGTCGGATGTCGACGCGCTGGTCGACTCGCAGCGCTGCCTCATCGCGGGCACCGGTCACCGCGTGATGGACCTGCCGGACCCGGAGCCGTTCGGGATCGTCGTGGTGGCGTCGGACCATCGGCTCAGCACCCCGGCCGTGTATGCGGAGCACGATCGGCTCGGGCTCGGGCGCGACGCCGACGAGCTCGACCGGCTGACCGGCGCGGTCGGCGGCGCCGCGCACGACGGCACGCTGTTCGCCGAGCGACTGCTCCACAACGACCTGGAGACGGCGGCGCGGTCCCTCTGCCCGCCGATCGGCGACGCG
>DATMVH010000647.1:0-3959 GCA_035563395.1 Solirubrobacteraceae bacterium | reverse complement strand
GCCGACGTGCTCTCGAGCGCGCGGCCCCTGGTCCCGGCCGACCTCGCCACGCCGCCGCAGGTGGTCGACCCGCGCGCCGGCTCCGCGTCCCCGCCGCCGGGGCCCGCTGCAGGCGCCGTCGACTCCCTCGAGACCCTGGTGCGCGGCGCCGACGGGCTGCTCGAGCGGGCCAGGGACGCCGCTCGGCGCCTCGCGCAGGGCGACGACGACGAGGCGCTCGCGACGCTCGCCGCGTTCGGCCTGCCCGCCGCCGTCGCGGGCGATCGCGCGGCGGCAGCGCCCGCCGCGCAGCGTCTCGTCGCCGAGGTGGACGCCTGCGTCGCCGGCTCCGCCAACCTGACCGACTCGGCGCCCCGCCTCGACGTCCTGACGCGTGCGACGCGCATCCTGCTCGGCGGCCCGGTCGTGCTCACGCCCGCGCTCGACGCCGCCCCCGACGTCGCCGCGGGGTTCGACCCGCCGGGCGCGCCGCCCCCGGACGGGCTCGACGACTGGCTCGCGCGCCTCGCGCGCGTCCGCCCGGCGATCGCCGCCTTCGACGACCTGCGCCTGTTCGCGGATGCCTTGGGCGCGCCATCGCCGGAGCTGAAGGTCGCCCAACTGCCGCTCGCGCGGGACGAGGACACGTGGCTCGGCGGGCAGCTTCCGGCCGACACGAGCAAGAATGCGCTCCGCAGCCACCGGCGCCCGCGCGGACCGCACGTGCATCTCGTGATCGCGCACCCGGCCGGAGCCGACCCGGCGGCGCCGGCGGCGGGCGTCGTCGTCGACGAGCTCACCGAGGTCCTGCCCGCGGGCACCGAGACGACCGGCGTCGCCGTGCACTACGACGCGCCGAACGCGCGCGCGCCGCAGAGCCTGCTCCTCGCGGTCCACCCCGACCCGTTCAACCCGGGCGTGCCGTGGAGCTGGGAGATGATCGAGGCGATGCTGGAGGACACCCTCGAGCTGGCCCGCTTCAGAGCGGTCGACCTCGACCAGCTCGACCATGTCGGGCTCGTCGAGTTCCTGCCCGCCGCCTACGCACGCGAGGGCATCGGCACGAACTTCAAGCGGCTGATCGACCTGCACGTGCAGGAGGTCGGGCTCTGGTCCCACGAGCTCTTCGCCGCCCACCGCACTGCAGGAGAGTGACGTCGGATGTCGGGAACGTCCTGGGCACGCATCGAACCGCACGCGCAGACCACCGACATCGACGTCGGCCTCGCCGCCGAGATCGCCGATCCGCTGTGGCTGCTCGCCCGTCAGCTGCAGCTGCACGAGTTCAAGGGCGACGACGCCGGCTCGCCGATCGGCATCCACATGCAGGCCTCGTGGTCGTCGCTGACGCGCTATCGGCCCGGACCGCTGCCGGCCGACGGCGACGGGTCGGCCGACGCGGTTGCCTACGACGCCGGGACGTCCCCGCTGGAGGCGCTCGTGGAGGCCGAGCCGCCCCGCGACGCCGACGACGCGCACCATCGCTGGGACGAGCGCGCGCGGACCGGGAGGCGGCTCGAGCGCCTGCTCGGGGCCGTGCACGAGGACGCGGTGGTCGCGGCGCTGCGCGCCCGCTTCCCGTTCCCCGATCGGGCCGCATCCGATGCGCTGCCGTTGAGCGGCGACGCCGCCGCGGAGCGCTACGCCGCCGTGCTCGGCGGCCGCCTCACCGACGGGCTCGCGGTCCGGCTCGACGCCGCCGGGCGCGGCGACGCGGCGCATCCCGACATGCTGGCGGCGGCGGGCGATCCTGCCCAGGTCGCGTCGACCTTCGCCGCGTGGGTGGAGTGGAGCGACGCGGTCGCGCCGCTGCGCGGCACCGGGCGTTCGGGCTCGCCCGCATGGGACCCACAGCGGCTCGAGTACGCCTTCGCGGTCGCCGCGCCGCCGTTTCTCGGCTCCGAACCCGGCGCGCCCGACATCGTGCTCGCTGCCGACGAGTACGACGGCACCGGCGTCGACTGGTACTCCGTCGACCTCGTGCCCGACGCGACGCTCGGCGCGCCCGCACCGGACGGCGCGGCCGGCGTCCTACGGCAGCGCGTGCTGCCGAAGCCCGTGCGCTATTCGGGCATGCCCGCCGACCGCTTCTGGGAGATGGAGGACGCGCATGTCAACCTCGGCGCCGTGGGCTCGGGGCCGACGGACCTGGCGCGCATGCTCGCCGTCGAGTACGCGGTCGTGTACGGCCCGGACTGGTTCTTGGCGCCGCTCGAGCTGCCCGTCGGCTGCGTCGCGCGCATCGACTGGATCGCCGTCCGCGACACGTTCGGCGTCGTGACGCTCGTCGGCACGCCGGAGACGCAGGGCGCCGACCGGGCGGGCCGCCAGTACCAGCCCGCCGTGCGCGCCGACGAGGTGGCCGACATCCCGCTGCTCGTGCTCCCGCCGTCCTCGGCTCGCGCGCTGCGGAGCGCCCCGCTCGAACGCGTCGACCTGCAGCGCGACGAGCTCGCCAACCTCGCCTGGGCCATCCAGCGCGTCACGCTCGGCGCGGGCGGTCGCGGCGTCGCGCGGACCGATACGGACGCGAAGCCGCTGCCCGAGCCGGAGGACCCCCAGGACGCCGAGCTGCTGTGGCGGCTCGCCACCAGCGTCGCGCCGTCGTGGCTGCCGCTGGCGGCCGTCCGCCAGGGCGCCGACGAGGACGGGCGGGTCGCGCTCGTGCCGGCGCCGCTCGTCGACGCGGCGGATGCGGCCCCGCGGCCGATCGGGCAGCTGCTCGAGGAGCTCGACGTCATAGCGGAGGAGGAAGTCACTCGCGCCGGCGTGCGCGTGCAGCTGCTCGACCAGCTCGTGCGCTGGATCGACGGCGGATCCGTGCTGTGGCGTGGTCGGGAGAAGACCGCGGGAAGCGGCGAGGTGGAAAGTCGCCTCTTCTTCGACTACACGGAACCGGTCTGACGACCGAGTCCGGTCTTCGAGGGTGCCGCGGTGACGGCCGAGTGTCTCGACCTCCGGATGGGGGCGGTCTCGGGCGACGACGACACGCCCAAGGTTCGACATCGGGACGGTGGGCCGGCCAAACGGCTCCCCTTCGCGCCGATGGACGATCTTGGAGTCGATCGAAGGCGGGCCCCGGGCTCAACGCATCACGGTGCACACCGTTCGCGTCGTGGATCGCGGCGAGCTTGGAGTAGGCGAGCGTATGGCGCCGGGGCCCGCCGTCGGCGGCGCCGGTCCACGCTCCATGGGGAGACGGTGATCGGGCGCAGCGCGTGCACCGGGGCGGGCAGGCACCGGCGTCGATCGCCGGCTCCACATCCTCCTTGCCGACGAATCCGTCGGTGAGCATCTCGATCACGACCCGCTGCGGACTGCTCAACAGTCCGACCCGCTGAAGGGCGCCTCGGCGATGCTTCACGTTTCCGGGTGGGCGCCTGCGTCGCGGTGAATCCAGGCCTCGTGCGAGCAGGCTCCGTGATCGACGCGCACGTCGTTAACCGGCACCTCCCCGCAGCGCCGCTCGGGCTCGCCGGCAAGCGGCCGGTCTGCTCGAGTCAGCTTTCGTCGGACCGCACACGGCGCGAACGACCTGCAGATAAGCGACCACGTCGCTGACGGCGAAAAGCTCCGCGCTGTGCAGCGGCTCGCCGGCCTGGCGTCGAAGCGAGACGGCGCTCGCGTACAGCCCGCTCCTGCGGGTGTCGGGTCGAGTCGAATGCTCCGGTCGACACGGCCGGGCGATCGGCGCGGTCCCGTGCCGGTTGAACCACGGTGGAGCCGTCCGCACGGATCTGGAGCGGCGCCGGGGGCCGCCCAGCGGCGCTGCGGCATCGCGGCTGCGCTGGATCAGGTCGACGCTTCCCGGCGCCGGACCGTCGGTAAGACGAAAAGCGTGGCGCGCGACGTTCGGCGTCGGTGCCCACGATGACCGCCTGACCTGCGCCTGACCCTTACTCGACGGAGACGTCGTGCGAACGACGGGACACGCGTAGCGCGCGATGTCCAGTGGAACGCCGTTGTCCGAAGTCGCGGCA
>DATMVH010000646.1:0-2048 GCA_035563395.1 Solirubrobacteraceae bacterium | reverse complement strand
AGCGCGTGGTTGAGCTCGTCGAGCGCGGCAAGCGGGTCCCCGGTCAGGCGCGCCGCGGTGCGCAGCTTCACGCGGGCGACCGCGCTCAGCGCGGCCGCCGCGGCGCCCTTGCCGGCCACGTCGCCGATCACCACGATCGTGCCCGCCGGCGTGTCGACGACCTCGTAGAAGTCGCCGCCCGCCTCGACGCCCTCGCCGGCCGGCTGGTAGCGGACGGCCACCGCGCAGCCGGCGATGGTCGGCGCCTGCTCGGGCGCGAGGCCGGCGGAGAGCACGCGCGCCACCGCGTCGCGCTCGCGGAACAGGCGCGCGTTGCGGAGCGCCTCGCCGACCTGGCGCGCGAGCGCGACCGCGAGCTCGAGGTCATGGTCGCCGAGGCGCCGGTGCGGCTGGGTGGCGGCGAGCAGGAGGACGCCGAGGATCTCCTCCCCTGCCCGCAGCGGGACGCCCAGGATCGAGGTCAGCGCGATGGCGCGCAGCAGCTCGAGGTGCCGGGCGTCGGTGGCCTCCGCGCGCAGCATCTGCTCCGTGATCCCGTCCACGCGCAGCGGCTCGCCGGTCCGCAGGACGGCGGCCACCCCCGACGGCCCGTCGAGCGCGATCGGGTGGCGCCGCCGCAGCTCGCGCGCGGCGGCGACGCGCAGCGGGTCCACGTGGGCGATGGCCACCGCGTCGAGCGTCCCGGCGTTGCCCGGCAGGTCGATCCCGCACCAGTCGGCGAGCGTGGGCACGGCGAGCTCCGCCACCTCCTGCAGCACGCCCCCGACGTCGAGCGACCGGCTGAGGATGCGCCCGGCGTCCACGAGGAGCCGGCGGCCGATCTCGCCCCGGCGGGCGGCCGTGACGTCCTCCGTCACGCTCATCACGTGCGTGAGGCGCCCGGCGGCGTCGCGGACCGGCGTCGTCTTCATGAGCAGCCACTCCTGCTCGCCCGTCGCCCGCGCGACCCGGCGCATCAGCATCGGCTCGACGTGCTCCTCCCCGCGCAGGAGGCGGTGCCACGGGAGGTCCTCCGTGTGCACGTCGCTCCCGTCCTCGCCGAAGAGGGCGAAGCGCTCCCACAGCGCCGCAAGCGGCGTGGCGGCGAGCTCGTCCGGCGCGCCCGCGTGGAGCATGCGCGCCGCCGCGGCGTTGGCGAGCACGATCCGGCCCTGCAGGTCGCGGACGCTGACCGCCTCGTCCATGTTCTCCACCACCAGCCGGAGCGCCTCCAGCCGGCCGGTCGCCTCCGCGTCGCCGCGGCCGTGCACCGCTACGCCGGGTCGTTGCCGTCCGCGAACGGGATCATGGCGCTCACGCCCGCGAGGTCGAACAGCCGCTGCACCTCGGGCACGCCCCGCAGCACCGTGAAGGCGAATCCCTCGCGCCGCGCGGCCTCGGCCGTCTCGAGGACGAGCCGCAGGCCGGAGGTGTCGAGGAAGCGCAGGCCGCCGAGGTCGAGCGTCACCCCGCCGTGGCGCTCGACCTGCTCGCGCATGGCCGCGCGGAGCGGCGCCGCGGTCGCCACGTCGAGCTCGCCGCGGGGGCGCACGACGCCCTCTCCCGACTCGACGGTGAAGGCGATGTCATCCTGATCCACGCCCGAAGTCCTATCAACGCAGGCGCTTCATGGAGAAGTGCCGAGCAGGCGGGCGACCGCCGCGAGCGCCGCCGAGCGCCAGGCCTCGTGGTCGGCGGGATCGGCGGTGAGCACCTCGAGCGGAATGTGCCACGTCTCGTGCGCGGCCCGGGCGACCTCGCGCCCGCGCGCCAGCACGTCCGCCGGCAGCGGCCCGGCGGCCTCGTGGACGACCCCGCGCACCGGCGTGTCCACGAGCTTTTCCCACAGCATGCGCAGCCGGCCGTCGTGCAGCGCGGCGACGCCGGCGGGGTCGCCCGTCGCCGTGCCCATCAGCCAGCATACGATCGTGACCCCGGTCACGGCCTCCATCAGCGTCGCGACGCGGTCCGGGTCGCCGACGTACGGCTCGGCGCCCGCCGCGCCGATCGCAGCCGCCCGCGCCGGGCCCCGCGTGGTGCCCCGCACGGCGTGGCCCGCCTCGCGCAGC
>DATMVH010000645.1:0-3881 GCA_035563395.1 Solirubrobacteraceae bacterium | reverse complement strand
GCCGGGCTGGGTGCGGGCCGTGGGCGGCGGCTGGGAGGGCCGGCTGCTCGCCGCGTGCGTGCTGGCGCTCGCCGGCGTGCTCGGCCCGGGGCTGCTCGTGGCCGCCGTGGGCCTCGGCGTGGTGTTCGTCACGGAGACCGTGGTGAGCTGGACGCGCTTCGCCCGCGCGGAGCGCCCCGTGCCGCTCGAGGACGAGGACGAGGAGGTGCAGGACGCATGAAGGGGCTCGTCCTCGCGGCCGGCCAGGCGCAGCGCCTGCGGCCGCTCACCGACGAACTGCCGAAGACGCTGCTGCCCGTCGCGGGCGGGGCGACGATCCTCGACCTCACGCTGGCCAACCTGCGCGCCGTCGGGATCGAGGACGTCGCGGTCGTGACGGGCTTCGCCGCCGAGCGGATCGAGGCGGCCGCGCCCGAGCTGGAGCGCCGCCACGGCGTCCGGCTCGAGCTCGTCCACAACGACCGCCCGGACTGGAACAACGCCTATTCCCTGTGGGTCGCGCGCGACGCGTTCCGCGACGGCGCGCTGCTCGTCAACGGGGACACGGTGCACCCGGTCGGCGTCGAGCACGCGCTGCTCGCCGCCCGCGGCCCCGCCGTGCTGCTCGCCGTCGACGACGTCAAGCCGCTCGGGGACGAGGAGATGAAGGTCCTGCTATCGCCCGACGGGCGGATGCAGCGGATCCACAAGGGCGTGGACCCGGCCGCCGCCCACGGCGAGTACATCGGCGTGACGCTGATCGAGCCCGCCGCGGCCGAGCCGCTCGCCGAGGCGCTGGAGGCGACGTGGCGGCGCGACGCGACCCTCTACTACGAGGACGGCTTCCAGGCCTACGCCGACGGAGGCGGGGAGATCACGGCCGCCTCGATCGGCGAGGTGTCGTGGATCGAGGTCGACGACCACGCGGATCTGGCGCGGGCGCGCGAGATCGCCTCGGCCCTCTGAGCCCGGACCCCTCGTGCCGCTGCTCGCCCGCATGGTCGCCTTCCCGCTGACGGTCGACGTGCGCAGCGGCGCGGTGAGCGGCCTCGACGAGCTGCTGGCCGACCGCCGCCTGTCGCCGCACGGCCACGTCGCCGTCGCCGTCGGCCCCGGTCAGGGCGAGCGGATCGTCGAGACGGTCGGGCCGACGCTCACGAACGCGGACGTGTCCCTCGTCCAGGGCGGCACGCTCGAGGCGGCACAGCGGCTGGCCGCCAAGGTCCGCACCGGCTCCTACGACGCGCTGGTCGGCATCGGTGGCGGGCGGACGCTCGACGTCGCGAAGTACGCCGCCACGCTCACCGGCCTCCCGATGGTGGCCGTCGCCACGAGCCTCGCCCACGACGGGCTCGCGTCGCCCGTCGCGTCGCTCGAGCACGAGGGCGGCAAGTCCTCCTACGGCGTCGCCATCCCGCTCGCCGTGGTGGTCGACCTCGACTACGTCCGCCGCTGCCCGCCCGAGCAGCTGCGCTCGGGCATCGGGGACGCGCTGAGCAACCTCAGCGCGCTCGCCGACTGGGAGCTCGCGGCGCGCGAGCGCGGGGAGCCGATGGACGGCGTCGCCGCGGCGCTCGCGCGCACCGGCGCTGAGTCGCTGCTGCACCGCGCGGACCCCGTGGACTCCGACGAGTTCCTCACGACGCTCGCGCAGGCGCTCGTGCAGGGCGGGCTGGCCATGGCCATCGCGGGCAGCAGCCGGCCGTGCAGCGGCGCGTGCCACGAGATCGCGCACGCCGTCGAGGCGCTGCACCCCGGCGAGTGCACGCACGGCGGGCAGGTCGCCGTGGGCGCGCTGTTCGCGTCCTGGCTGCGCGACGACCCCCTGGTCGGCGCCCTCGACGCCTGCCTGCGCCGCTACGGCGTCCCGCGCCTGCCGGCCGACCTGGGCCTCACCGAGGAGGAGTTCTCCGTCGCGGTGGGGCGCGCGCCCTCGACCCGTCCGGAGCGATACACGATCCTCGAGCACCTCGAGCTCGGCGAGAACGAGATCCGCGCCCGGGTGGCCGCGTTCGTGGAGGCGTTCACGTGATCGGGCACGGCGCCGGAGCGGCCGAACGGCCTCCTATCCTCCACGCGATGCCCGGAGCCGGAGGACCCGCGTGACCCGCGTCGCGACGCCGCACGGCCACGTCCGGGACGACGAGTTCGGCGAGCGCCACGTCTACGAGCCGCACCGGGTCGGGCTGCCGCCGCTCCGCAAGTACTTCTCGGAGCTGTGGCGGCGGCGCGAGTTCGCCCTGGAGCTGTCGCGGACGAACCTGCGCGCGCAGCACTTCAACAGCGTGCTCGGGCAGGTCTGGCTCGTCGTCAACCCGCTGATGCTGGCGACGGTCTACTTCATCCTCGTGAGCATCCTCCGCGGCGGGACGCGCGGCTGGCCGTTCTTCGCCCACCTCATCGCCGGGCTGTTCGCCTTCCACCTCGTCTCGCAGTCGATGACGAAGGGCGCGAAGTCGGTCGTCAAGGGCGGCCGGCTGATCCTCAACTCCGCCTTCCCGCGCACGCTGCTGCCGATCGCGTCGGTGACGACCGCGTTCATCCAGTTCCTCTCGACGATGGTCATCTACGCCGTGGTCCACGCGGTCGCCGGCCTGCCGTTCGGGCCGCACCTGCTGTGGACGATCCCGATCGTCGCGCTCCTGCTGATCTTCGCCACGGGCGTGGCCACCTTCGTCAGCGCGGCGCAGGTGTACTTCCGCGACATCTCGAGCTTCCTGCCCTACGCCACGCGGATCTGGCTGTACGGCTCGCCGATCCTCTACTACGTCGACGAGGTCCCGGACCGCTTCAAGCCGATCATCTTCGCCAACCCGCTGACGCCCCTGCTGGGGTCGTGGAGCGACGTGATCAACCTCGGGCAGGCGCCGAGCACGGGCATGATGCTCGCGGGCGCGGCGTGGGCGTTCGGCGCGCTGCTGGTGGGCATGTTGTTCTTCATCTCGAGGGAGCGCGAGTTTGCCGTCCGCCTCTGAGGACCCGCCCGTGCTCTCGGTCGCGCCGCCCGCGGCCGCCGCCGCCCCGCCGCGCGAGGACTTCGCCGTGCGCGTCGAGAACCTCTCGCTCGTCTACCGGACCACGCTCGAGTCGCGCCCGACGCTGAAGTCGTCGCTGCGGCGCCTGGGGCGGCGCGAGCGCGTGGTGCGGGAGATCCAGGCGCTGGACGGCGTCTCCTTCAGCGTCGCCCACGGGAAGGTCCTCGGCGTCATCGGCGCGAACGGCGCGGGCAAGTCGACGCTCATGCGCACCGTCGCGGGCATCCTGCCGCCGACGTCCGGCCGCGTCGAGGTCAACGGCCGCGTGAGCACGCTGCTGGCGCTCGGCGTCGGCTTCAACCGGGCGCTCACGGGCCGGCAGAACGTCGTCCTCGGCGGCCTCGCCGCCGGGCTCAGCCGCGAGCAGCTCGCCGCGAAGTACGAGGACATCGTGCGCTTCGCGGAGCTCGGCGAGTTCATGGACATGCCGATGCGGACCTACTCGTCGGGCATGTACGGGCGGCTCGCGTTCTCCGTCGCGGTCAACATGGACCCGAACATCCTGCTGATCGACGAGGCGCTGTCCGTCGGGGACGCGCGGTTCCGCAAGAAGTCGTTCCGCAAGATGCGCCAGCTCTGCCGCCAGGCCCGCACGATCCTGCTCGTCTCGCATTCCATGTCGAGCATCCGGACGCTGTGCGACGAGGTGATCTGGATGCACGAGGGGCGGCTGCGGATGTGGGACGAGCCCGAGGCCGTGATCAGCGCCTACACGCAGTTCCTCGAGGTCAACGAGCACGACCCGGAGACCGAGGACGACGTGTGACGCGCCGCTGCTGCGCGGCCTGACGGCGCTGCCGGGTCGCCCGGCGGCGCTCGCGTAGGGCGGCCCGGCGGCGCTGTGCGGCTCGCCGCCGCTGCGTCGCT
>DATMVH010000644.1:0-11593 GCA_035563395.1 Solirubrobacteraceae bacterium | reverse complement strand
CTGCGCGACCGCGCCGGGCTGCGCCTCATCCACGACGACGCGCGGCCGTTCCTGCGCCGCACCGACCGGCGCTACGACGCGATCTTCGTCGACGCCTACCGGCAGCCCTACATCCCCTTCTATCTGACCACGCGCGAGTTCTTCGCGCTCGTCCGCGACCGGCTCCAGCCGGGCGGCGTGGTGGTCGTCAACGCCGGACATCCGGAGAACTCGACCCGCCTGGAGGAGATGCTCGCCGCGGGCCTGCGCACGGCGTTCCGCCACGTGGCGCGCGACCCGATCACGGAGTTCAACACGCTGCTCGTCGCGAGCGACCGCCCGCCGTCGCCCGCGCGCGTGACGGCGGCGCTGCCGACCGTGGACCCGATCGTCCGGCCCGTGCTGGCCGGAACCGCGGCGCGGCTCCGGCCGGCACTCGAGGGCGGCCCCGTCTACACGGACGACAAGGCCCCGGTCGAGTGGCTCATCGACCGGTCGATCATCTCCTACGCCGCCGACCAGGGCTAGGCGACCCGGGGCCACGGGTACGCACCGCCCGTGCCTTCCAGCGACGACGTGCGGCGCGCCACGCTCGCGGTCACGGCCGGCCGGCCGGTCGGTCCGGGTGCGCCGCTCAATCCGCCCGTCGTGCTCACCTCGACCTATCGCGCCGGCGGCGAGCGCACGTATGGACGCTCCGGCGGGCCGACGCACGAGGCGTTCGAGGCTGCGCTCGGCGCGCTCGAGGGCGGCCGCTGCGTCGCGTTCGCGTCCGGCATGGCGGCAGTCGTCGCCGTCCTCGAGACGCTCCCCGCCGGCGGGCGCGTCGTGGCGCCGCGCAGCCTGTACTGGGGCGTGCGCCAGGTGCTCGACCACCGTGCGCAGGCGGGCCGGCTCGCCGCGGCGTACGTCGACGTCACGGACACGGAGGCGACGCTCGCCGCCTGCGAGGGCGCCGCGCTCCTGTGGCTGGAGACGCCGACGAACCCGCTGCTCGACGTCGCCGACCTTCCCGCGCTCGTGGAGGGCGCCCACGCGCGCGGCGCGCGGGTCGCGGTCGACAACACGTTCGCGACGCCGCTGCTCCAGCGCCCGCTCGAGCACGGCGCGGACGTCGTCGTCCACAGCGCGACGAAGTACCTCGGCGGGCACGCCGACCTGCTCATGGGCGCCGCCGTCACCGCCGACGACGCGCTCGTCGCGTCGCTCGTGGAGCGGCGCGACGTGGACGGCGCGGTTCCCGGGCCGCTCGACGCCTTCCTCGCCCTGCGCGGCCTGCGCACGCTCGACGTCCGCCTGCAGCGCGCGCAGGCGTCCGCGGCCGAGCTGGCGCGGCGGCTCGCCGCGCATCCCGGCGTCACGGCCGTCCGCTACCCCGGCCTGGCGGAGGACCCGGGGCACGCCCGCGCCGCCGCGCAGATGGACGGCTACGGCGCCATGATCGCCTTCGAGACGGCGGGAACGGCGGACGACGCCGAGGCGGTCGCGCGGCGCGTGCGGCTGATCGTCCACGCGACGAGCCTCGGCGGCGTGGAGTCGCTGATCGAGCGCCGGACGCGCTGGGCGGGCGAGGTGGCGATGGGCACGCCGCCGACCCTGCTGCGCCTGAGCGTCGGCATCGAGCACGTCGAGGATCTCTGGGCCGACCTGGAGCAGGCGCTCGACGCGCTTCCCGGGCGCTGAATCTCCTGCTGGTGTGCAAGTATGGGTTGGGTTCGGATGGAGGCCTGAACCGGCATGGCGATCGCCGCACCGCAGTCCCAGCTGCTCGCCCTCTATGAGGAGATGCTCCTCATCCGCGTGTTCGAGACGGAGGCCGAGCGCCAGTACAAGGCGGCGCGGATCGGCGGCTACTGCCACCTCTCCTCCGGCCAGGAGGCGACGTGCGTCGGCGCCGTGCATGCGATGCAGGAGGGCGACATCCTCGTCACCGGCTACCGCTCGCACGGGTTCGCGCTCGCGCGCGGCACCTCGCCGGAGGCGGTGATGGCCGAGCTGTTCGGCCGCCGCGACGGCTGCGCCCACGGCCGCGGCGGCTCCATGCACCTGCTGGACACCAAGCTCGGCTACTACGGCGGCTGGGGGATCGTCGGCGGCCAGCTGCCGCTCGCCACCGGTCTGGCGCTCGCGCTCGTCCGCCAGGGGAGGCCCGGCGCCGTGCTGTGCGAGCTCGGCGACGGCGCGGTGAACATGGGCTCCTGGCACGAGTCGCTCAACCTCGCCGCCTTGTGGCGCCTGCCGATCGTCTACCTGATCGTCAACAACCGCTACGGGATGGGCACGTCGGTCGAGCGCGCCTCCGCCGAGCCGGAGCTCCACAAGCGCGCGAGCGCCTATCGCATGCCCGGCGAGGTGGTCGACGGCGACGACCTCGAGGCCGTGCTGGAGGCCACGGAGCGTCTGCTGGAGCGCGCACGGGCCGAGCGCGAGCCCGCGGTGCTCGAGGCCGTCACCTACCGCTACCGCGGCCACTCCGTCGCCGACGCGGGCCTCGCCTATCGCACCAAGGAGGAGATCAAGGAGCATCAGGAGCACGACCCGCTGCTGCGCGTCGCCGCGCGACTGCGCGAGGCGGGCGCGACGACGGACGACCTGCGCGCGGTCGACGAGCGCGTGGAGTCACGGGTGCAGGCGGCGGTGGCCTTCGCCGGGTCGAGCCCGGACCCGGACGTCTCCGAGCTCGCGACCGGCATGTACGCGGTCGGCAGCGCCGAGCAGTTCGCCCGCATGCGCCCCGGCAGCCCGTTCGGGGAGGAGGAGCTGACCTTCGACGCGGGGCTCGGGCGATGAGCGCGACGTCCGCTCCGGCCGAGCCGGCGGCGCCGGCCACCGAGACCATGACCTACCGCGAGGCGCTGCGGCTCGCGCTGCGCGAGGAGCTCCAGCGCGACGAGCGGGTCTTCGTCATGGGGGAGGAGGTCGGCCTGTTCGAGGGCTCCTACAAGGTCACCGCCGGGCTGCTGGAGGAGTTCGGCGACGACCGCATCCGCGACACGCCGATCTCCGAGGAGGGCTTCGTCGGCGCGGGCATCGGCGCGGCCATGCTCGGCGAGCGGCCGGTGGTGGAGATCATGACCATCAACTTCCTCCTCGTCGCCATGGACCAGGTGGTCAACCACGCGGCGAAGATCGGGGCGATGTTCGGCGGCGAGGTGCGCTGCCCGCTCGTCGTCCGCACGCCGAACGGCGCCGGCAACCAGCTCACCGCCCAGCACTCGCAGTCGCCCGACGGCTGGTTCGCGCACGTCCCGGGGCTGAAGGTCGTCGCCCCCGCGACCCCCGCGGACGCGAAGGGGCTGCTGAAGGCGGCGATCCGCGACGACGACCCGGTGCTCGTGATCGAGAACCTCCCGATCTACAAGGAGAAGGGCGAGGTCCCGCTCGACGCGGGGTACGTCGCGCCGATCGGCCGCGCGGCGGTGGCCCGCGAGGGGCAGGACGTCACGCTCGTCGCGCACGGGTTCGCGGCCGTGCGCGCGCTGCAGGTCGCCCGCGTCCTGGAGGAGGAGCACGAGGTCGAGGCCGAGGTGGTCGACCTGCGCTCGCTGCGGCCGCTCGACATGGAGACGGTCGCCGCGTCCGTGGCCAAGACGAACCGCGCGGTCTGCATCGAGGAGGGCTGGCCGTCCTATGGCGTCACGGCCGAGCTCGCGGCGCGGATCTCGCACGCCTGCTTCGACGACCTCGACGCGCCCGTGGAGCGGGTCGGCACGGCCGAGGTGCCGCTGCCGTACGCCAAGGTCCTCGAGCAGGCGGCGCTCCCGCATCGCGACCGCATCCTCGCCGCGGCGCTCCACACGCTGGACCTGTCCGGCTGACGGCGCGGCCGGCCGGGTACGTCGGGTCGGAGCACCTGCGAGCAAGGACCCACCCATGGCACAGACCGTCGGCGCGCACATCCTGGAGCGCCTGCACGACCACGGCGTCCGCCGGATCTACGGCTATCCGGGCGACGGCGTCAACGGCATCCTCGGCGGCTTCCACGAGCTGGGTGACCGGCTCACCTTCATCCAGGCCGCGCACGAGGAGCTGGCGGCGTTCATGGCCTGCGCCGAGGCGAAGCTCGGCGGCGACGTCGGCGTCTGCCTCGCCACCTCGGGTCCCGGCGCGATCCACCTGCTGAACGGGCTCTACGACGCCAAGCTCGACCACCAGCCGGTGGTGGCGATCGTCGGCCAGCAGAAGACGATCTCGCTCGGCGCCTCCTACCAGCAGGAGGTCGACCTCGCGTCGCTGTTCAAGGACGTCGCGAGCGACTACGTGCAGGTCGCGATGGCGCCGGCGCAGGTGACCCACCTGATCGACCGCGCCGTGCAGATCGCCCGCGGGACCCGGTCGGTGACCTGCGTCATCGTGCCCTCCGACCTGCAAGAGCAGGAGATGGAGGCGCCGCCGCGCCAGCACGGCGCCGTCTTCTCCGGCGGGCCGGTGCCGAAGCCGCGCGTCCTGCCCCACGACGAGGACCTCGCCCGCGCCGCGGCGGTGCTGAACGCCGGCGAGCGGGTCGCCATCCTCGCCGGCCAGGGCGCGCGCGGCGCGGCGGCGGAGCTCGAGGCGGTCGCCGCCCTCCTCGGCGCGGGCGTCGCCAAGGCATTGAACGGCCGCGACGTCCTGCCCGACGACCTGCCCTTCGTCACCGGGTCGATCGGGCTCCTCGGCACGCGCCCGAGCGACGTGATGATGCAGGAGTGCGACACGCTCCTGATGGTCGGCTCCGGGTTCCCGTACGCGGAATGGCTGCCCGAGCCGGGTCAGGCGCGCGGCGTGCAGATCGACATCGACGTGAAGATGCTCGGCATCCGCTACCCGATGGAGGTCAACCTGGCGGGGGACGCGCGCGACACGCTCGCCGCGCTGATCCCGCTCCTCGAGCGCAAGCCCGGCCGCGCGTGGCAGGAGCGGCTCGAAGGCGAGGTGGAGCGCTGGTGGCGGCTCCTGCGCGACCGCGCGGAGCTGGCGGCCGACCCGCTCAACCCGGAGAAGGTCTTCCACGAGCTCGGCCGGCGGCTGCCCGAGGGCTGCATCGTGACGGCGGACTCGGGGTCGGCGACGAACTGGTGGGCGCGCCATCTGCCGCTCCGGCGCGGGATGCGCGCCGCGCTGTCGGGGACGCTGGCCACCATGGGTCCCGCGGTGCCCTACGCGGTCGCCGCCAAGCTCGTGCACCCGGATCGCCCGGTGATCGCCGTCGAGGGCGACGGCGCGATGCAGATGAACGGCATCAGCGCGCTCATCGACGTGGCCAAGCACCGGCACCGCTGGACGGACCCGCGCTTCGTCGTGCTCGTCCTGAACAACCGCGACCTCAACCAGGTGACGTGGGAGCAGCGCGTGATGGCAGGCGACCCGAAGCTCGAGGCCTCCCAGGTGGTGCCCGACTTCCCCTACGCCGCCTACGCGGAGCTGCTCGGGTTCACGGGCATCCGCGTGGACGCCCCGGAGCAGGTCGGCGACGCGTGGGACCGGGCGCTCGCAACCGGCGGGCCGGTCCTCGTCGAGGCGGTCACGGACCCCGAGGTGCCGCCGCTGCCGCCCCATGTCGAGTTCGAGCAGGCGAGGAACATGGCCCGGGCGGTGGCGCGGCGCGACCCCGCGGCGGGGCGGATCGTCCGGCAGTCGCTCAAGGGCAAGCTGCAGGAGCTCGTGAACCGCTGAGGACGCGCGTCACCCGATCGAGGCGACCTCGAGCGCGCGCGTCCCCTTGGGCGTCTCCACCTCGACGACGTCGCCGGCCCGCGCGCCGACGAGGACCCGGCCGACGGGCGAGTCGATCGACAGCCGCCCGGCGGCCGCGTCGGCGTCGACCGCCGAGACGAGCGTGTAGGCGGACTCCCGCCCTGTGGTCTTGTCGATGACGCGCACCCGGCTGCCGAGGCCGGCGGTGTCGCGGCTCGCCGTGGGCTCGACGATCTGGGCGCGCAGCAGCTGATCGCGCAGCCGCAGGATCTTCGTCTCGAGGATCGCCTGGGCGTTCTTCGCGTCGTGGTACTCGGCGTTCTCCTTGAGATCGCCCCATTCGCGCGCAGTCCTGATCCGCTCCGCGATCTCCGCGCGCGCGGTCGTCTCGAGCTCGTGCAGCTCGGCGGTGAGGGCGCGGTGGTCCTCCGCGGTCATCACGACGTCGTCCGACATGGGGCCTCGCTCCTGTCCGCCTGCGGGTCCGGGCGCAAACGGTACGCGGCGCTGCGTCCTACGCTGGTCCTCATGTCGCCGTGGCTCGCCGTCCTCACCGGCGTCGCGGTCCTCCTGGCCCTGTACGGCGCGTTCCTCTGCGCGCTGCTCCTGGCGGGGCGTGATGCCGACGCGCGGGCGCTCGTGCGCTTCGTGCCCGACTGCGCGGTGCTGGCGCGCCGCCTCCTGCAGGACCGGCGCGTACGGCGGTCGCGCAAGCTGCTCCTGGCCGGGCTGCTCGCCTACCTCGCCATGCCGTTCGACCTCGTGCCGGACTTCGTCCCGGTGGCCGGCGTCCTCGACGACGCGCTCGTCGTGGCGCTCGCGCTGCGGTCCGTCCTGCGCGCCGCCGGGCCGGCCGCGCTGCTCGAGCACTGGCCGGGGCCCGAGCCGTCCCTGCGGGTCGTGCAGCGCCTGGCGTTCCCGGGGACGGTCGCGGCGCGCCGGTAGCCTGGGCGGCGGACGACCCGTCGCCCGGTCGGCGGGGACGGTGGACGAACGGAGAGCGTGGTGGCGTGACCGGGATCGGAGCGGCGAGGCGGCGTGGTGTCGCGCTGCGCGTCGTGCTGGCGTGCCTCCTCCTGCTCGGCGTCGCGCGCGCCGCGGCGTGCGGCGGCGACGACCTCGAGACGGTGCGCGTGGGCGTGATCCCCATCGCCGACGTGGCGCCGCTCTACCTCGGGCGCGAGCAGGGCTTCTTCGAGGACGAGGGGCTCGAGGTCGAGACCGAGCCGGCGGCCGGCGGTGCGGCGATCGCCCAGGCGGTGGCCGGCGGCGACCTGGAGTTCGGCTTCTCCAACACGATCTCCCTGCTGATCGCCGCCTCGCAGGGCCTCCCCGTGCAGATCGTCGCGCAGGGCGTGCTCGGGGGCACGGACGAGCGGCGGGCGTGGGCGAACCTCGTCGTGGGCCGCGACAGCGACATCGCGACCGTCGCGGACCTCGAGGGCCGGACGATCGGCGTCAACACGCTCAACAACATCTGCGAGGTGACGATCAAGGCGTCGCTCGAGGGGCAGGGCGTCGAGGTGGCGACCCTGCGGTTCACCGAGCTGCCGTTCGCCGCGATGGACGCCGCGCTGCGCGAGGGGCGCGTCGCCGCCGCGTGCGCCGTCGAGCCCTTCCTCTCCGCGGCCGTCGCGGGCGGCGCGCGGCCGCTCGACGCGTTCTACGTCCGGACCGCGCCCGACCTCACGGTCGCGACGTACTTCACCAGCACGGCCTACGCGGGCGAGAGCCCCGACGTCGTGGCGCGCTTCACCCGGGCCATGAACCGGTCGCTGGACTACGCGCGCACCCATCCGGGCGAGGTGCGGGAGATCCTCCCCGACTACACCGAGATCACGCCGGAAGTGGCGCGGCGCATCGAGCTCCCGACGTGGCGGGCCGACCTCAACCGGCCCACGATCGCCCTCCTGGCGCGGCTCGCCGAGAAGTACGGGCTGATCGACCGGCAGCCCGATCTGGACGCGCTGATCCGCGCGCCGCGCTGACCCGATGGCGCGGCGCGCGCGGAGCGTGCACGGGCGGCAGGCCCGCCGGTCGCCAACGGACCGCCGCCGGCACGTCCTGCTGATCGATCTCGCCCCGGGTCAGACGCGCCAGACCATCAACGCCTCCCCGTCGTCGTCGCGGCCGCGGCCGGCCGGCGGGCCAGCACGACGGCCTTCGGATGCAACGCCTCGTCGGCGCGGGACTGCAGCCCGGCGCCCGGCACGTGACCGTGCACGGCGAGCGTCTCCAGCCCCGCGGCCCTCACCGCCTCGAGCACGTCCGGCAGCGGGTGGTGCCGGTGCGGCTGGCGGCAGGTCGACCGCCGCCACAGGCCGTCGTCGCGCTCGAACACGTCGATGACGACCTCGCCCGCGCCGCCGGGCTCGTGGATCTCGGCTGCGCTTCCCCACCATGTGACGATCCGGTCCGCGTCGCGCACCGTGACGTCGGGGACGTCGCGGTAGGCGGCGAGCAGGTTGACGTCGAACAGCAGCATCCCGCCGCGGCGGAGGTTGCGTCGGATGCCGGTGAGGGCGGTGCGGACGTCCGCGATCGAGCCGAGGTGGTTCGGCACGTCGCCGAAGCAGGTGGCCAGGTCGAAGCGCCCGAGCACCGGCATGGCGAGCGCGTCGGCCTGCAGCAGCCGTGCCCGGCCACCGGTCCGCGCCCGCGCGGCCTCGACCATCTTCGGCGAGAGGTCGCAGCCCGTGACGTCGTGGCCCAGGTCGAGCAGCGGCACCGTCGCGTTGCCGTCGCCGCAGGCGACGTCGAGCGTGCGGTGGCCTTCGAGGCCGTGGCCGCGGGCGAGCGCGACGAGCTCGGAGACCCAGTCGGCGTACGCGTAGTCGCCGGTCAGGAGGTCGTAGACGGGGGCGAGGACGTCGTACGGCGCGCGGGCGCCGTGGCCGTCCCGCGAGCGCGCAGGACGCCGGTCGGGCGCCGGAGCGAGTCGGTCGCGAGGAGCGAGGGCGAGGGCCGAGGACATGTGCGCGAGACCCTCGGCCCGGATGTCGGCGTTTCAACTTTGCGGCAAGTTGGCGCGGAAACACTCTCCGGCGACGGTGGTCGTACTGACAAGGCGCCTTGCGAAGCGCTCAACGCCTTTCCGCGGTGGACACTGTTCGCCCATGACACCCCCCGCCAGGTTCCGCACGGGCGGGGCGTTCGAGTGGGACTGGAGCGACCTTCGTCTGCGCTGCCTCAACGAGACGCGACGCGTCCTCGGGCCCGGCGGCGCAGCGGAGGACGCGACGCAGGAGGCGCTCATCCGTGCCTGGCGTCAGCGGGACAGCTGCCAAGACCCTCGGCGTCCCGGGCCGTGGATCTCGACCATCGCACGACGCGAGGCGCTGCGTCTCGCTTCCCGTCATGTACATGACCGGAGCCTGGACTTCGCCTGCAGAGGCGGTCCTCCGGCGGTCGACGCGAACGACGGCGAGGCCGGCGGAGCGCTGGTCGCCGCGGTCGAGGCGCTCGACCCCGAGGATCGCTGGCTCGTCTTCGCCCATTACTGGCAGGACCGCTCCTTCCGGGAACTGGGCCGCGAGCTGGGCTGCCCCGAGGCGACGGTCCGCGTCCGGCTGTTCCGGGTGCGACGGCGATTGCGCCAGGCCCTGTGCGGCTGAGCGCCCCGGCGGCCGCGACGGTGAGGAGGGTCGCATGGCGCGTACCGTCGCGGCCGCCGAGACGGCGATGCCAGCCGCCGGGGGGGCGCCCAAGGGATTGTGGCCCAGCCTGCTCCACCGGTCAAGGCTCGTCATTGGTGAACGGTTTTCACCAAAATTGGCCCGATTCGTCCGTTCACGGGACTTCCGTTCTCCGGCCGCTGCTGCTAGAAGTCGCAGCAGGCGCGTCCGGGGGGGCGCGCTTTCTCGGGCCGGAGCGCAAGCTTCGGCCCGAGTGCTTCCAGCCGGAGGCGGCCCGGCCACGGCGCTCGCCGCCCGCCTCGCAGGGCGCCCGCGCCTTGGATCGCGGGAAGCGGGCGACCAGCGCCTTTTGCGCTCATTATCGGAGCCACGGGGTGTCCTGACCCCCACCCGAAGTGGGGTTCCTTCGAGGTGACCGCGCGTGCGACAATCCCGGACCGATGCCGCCTCTCCGCACGATCGACGACCCGCGCTTCGTCAAGGCGATGAGCCACCCGCTGCGCGTCCGCATCCTCGCTCGGCTCGCGGAACGGACGGCGAGTCCGAACGAGCTCGCCGAGTGGCTCGACGCGCCGCTCGGAACCGTCGCCTACCACGTGCGGACGCTGCGCCGCCTCGGGCTCATCGAGCTGCGCCGCGAGACCCGCGTGCGCGGCGCGGTGCAGCACCACTACCGGGCGCTGCCGCGGCCGCTGCTCACCGACGAGGCGTGGGCGGCCGCGACGCCGATCGCCAAGCAGGCCCTCGTCGGCTCGACGCTGCAGGTCATCGACGAGCACGCCCGCGCATCGGCGGCCGCCGGCGGGTTCGACCACGCCGACGCGCACATCACCCGCACGCTGCTCGAGCTCGACGAGGAGGGCTGGCAGGAGCTCAGCCGCGCGTGCACCCGCCTGCTCGAGGACGTCGAGCGCATCGAGGCCGAGGCCGCCGAGCGTCTGTCGGCCGACCAGGACGCGCACCGCGCGCGCAAGACGGGGCTCGTGATGATGCTGTTCGAGGCCGCGCGGCTCGCGGCCGAGGAGCGGCCGGCCCGGCGTCACGGCCAGCCGGCGCGGCGGCACACCACGTCCGTCGAGGCCTGACCCCGCTCAGCCGGCCAGCGTGCGCAGCCGCTCGAGCGCCGGCTCGCGCACCTGCTCGAAGCGCAGCGCGTAGCGGTTGAACCCCTCCTGCCGGAGGACGCGCGCCCGCCCGTCGAAACGGACGTCCTCGGGCAGCGGCAGGTCGACGCGCAGCACCTCGTCCGCCGCGAGCGGGCGCGAGCACGTGACGCACATGCCGCCGGGCCCGAGGTCGACGGTCAAGGCCTCGATCGCCGAGCCGGTGCGGCGGTGCAGCGTGCACTGCAGCGCGACGGCGGCGCGCGGGCTGCGGCGGCGCTCGGGGGGCATCGCCACATCGTGCCGCGCGCCGGCGTCGCGGCAATGTCCGGATACGCGCGACGCGGTGTCAGCGTTCGCGCCACCGCGTGCCGCGGGTACGCAGCGCGCATGCCCGACGCCGTGGTGATCGGCTCCGGCCCGAACGGGCTCGTCGGCGCCAACCTCCTCGCCGACGCCGGCTGGGACGTGCTCGTGCTCGAGGCGGAGCCCGATCCGGGTGGCGCGGTGCGCAGCGGCGAGATCGCCCGCCCGGGCTTCGTCCACGACCGCTTCAGCTCGTTCTATCCGCTCGCCGTCGCGTCGCCGCCGATGGTGGCGATGGACCTCGAGGCCCACGGCGTGCGCTGGCGCCGCTCGCCGATCGCCGTCGCGCACCCGGCGCGCGACGGCAGCGCGGCCTACATCGCCGGCGACCTCGAGGAGACGTGTGCGGCGCTCGATGCCTTCGCGCCCGGGGACGGCGACGCGTGGCGCGCGCTGTACGGCCTGTGGGAGCGGGTCGGCGAGGCGCTGATCGACGCGCTCATGGCGCCCTTCCCGCCGCTGCGCGGCGGCAGCGGACTGCTGCGGGCGCTCGGGTCGGCCGGCGCCGTGCTGGACTTCGCGCGCATGGGCCTGATCCCCGTGCGCCGGCTCACGGAGGAGGAGTTCGCCGGCGAGGGCGCACGGCGCCTGCTCGCGGGCAACGCCCTGCACGCGGACTACAGCCCCGAGTCGCCCGGCAGCGGGATCTACGGCTTCATCCTCTGCGGCCTCGCCCAGCAGGTCGGCTTCCCCGTCCCGGAGGGCGGCTCGGGCGAGCTGAGCGCGGCGCTCGTGCGCCGGCTCGAGTCGCACGGCGGGCGCGTGGAGTGCGGCGAGCGGGCGACGCAGGTGGTCGTGGGCGGCGGGCGCGCCCGCGCGGTGCGCACGGCGACC